>JAIPHP010000002.1 GCA_021735165.1 Candidatus Woesearchaeota archaeon | reverse complement strand
ATTTTCCTTTTTCTAATTATTCAACTTTCGAGTTTTCATAATTAGGGAAAATTACTCTTCGGATTTTGCTTAGCAAACCATTCGCTACGCTCATTATCCTCGGTCTTCGCTAAAGCTCAGACGTGTATAACACGTATTACATTCAATCATTCCAGCTACGCTTTCATGACTCTTCGTTAACAAGTTAACTCGTTACCTTCCTCGAATCAAGACGCAACAAAGTAGCTATGATTTGGAAAGCTAAGAATATAACAGGCATTATGTCTAATTTAAAATTTGGCACTCAACAAAACCTTTATAAACTTTATAATAGTAACAACAATAAAATGTATTACGGAAAAGAATATTTGGATGAAATGATTGAAAAAATGAGACAACACCCTGTTTCAGGTTCCTTTCATTATAATGATTTAGCACTCCTAATTGCATTCAAACAATTATCTACATCTGTTTCTTCAATTCAAGATATTGAAAGAATGCAAGGAATACCCAAAAAAAATGGATTAGAAGTACTTGCCGATGTTTGCTCAGGAAACGTTGATTATAGTTTTGAAAAAGCTCCAAGTATTCCAGTAATTACTGATTATTTAGTTGGTAAAAAAATTATGCAAGGTTCAAGAGATAAAAATCTTGAGATTGTTGACAAAGCTATTAGGGATCTTGAAGATAATTTTGGAATAATCGAGAATTCTGAATTGGCTGAACCATGGTGTATTCCGAGACTTGAGGCTACTTTTTCATATCATGATGGAAATTACATAATTCAAGCAGTTACAAATTTCCAGAGATATAAAACACAGGGTGTTGATAACCAAATATTCTTTGATTTTTCTAAGTAACGTGCCAAATTTTAAACTTCTCCGTTCTCTTCGGTCACTCCGACCACGCTGCGCTCTCCTCCTTTCAGTCGTCGGGACGTTTAACATCACAATTTAATGTAATTCTCAGAGAGAATTCGGGCTTAATTAATGCTAACTTTTAAGTAGTAAATAAATGGAAAAATTTATAAAATAGCGTTATTTAACAATATGTATGAATGAAGAAATTTGCGATTTAATCGAAAATGATAAAGATTTATTGCGTGCAAGAGAATTTGCGAGAGAATTTGATTATGCAAATATGAATATAACATTAATCGATTATTATGAAAAACAAGGAAAAACAATAAGCGAAATAAATAATTTATTAAAGTATACAAATCCGATATTTGCTCAAATTCATTTAGAATATTTTGAAGCTTCAGAAAAATTTATTCCACAAAAAATAAATAGTATGCAAAATAAATTACAAATCTTAAAAGAACACATTAAAAATAGAGATTTAGAAAACCTTACAATATACATAGCAAATGAAATTGCGCCTATCCACAAAGAGCTGTTAGATATAAATACGCATATTTTTAATTATGTAACTTTTGTAAATAATAATCCTGCAATTAGTGAAAATAATTCTATAAAAAAAGAATAATCAATAATTTTTTTTCTATTTCTAAACTCGAATTCTGAATTGAAACTAACAAAGATTATGTCTAATTTCTAAGGGTGCCTAAAAATTAGTAGTTAGATATTTAAGTAACCAAATTTTCTTTATACTAATTTGAACATTATCAATAAATTCAACAAGAGAAATCTCAAAATTTTCACTTTTTCTAGTTCATTAATGGCTCTTGCATTTGGATTGTTTGGACCTTTCTATTTAATTTTCATTAATGATGTTGGTGGTAGCATAGAAAATTTTGGAATAGCTGTTGGATTGGTTGTTTTATCTGGTGCTTTAATTTCTCTTGTTGCTGGGAAATATTCGGATTCAATAGGGCGAAAACCTCTTTTGATTATTGGAGGATATTCTTCTGCAATTATAGTTTTTCTTTATACGGTAATCGGATCTCTATGGCAGTTATATCTTCTTCAGATATTTAGTGGATTAATAATTTCTGTTTTTGAAACTTCTGAATCTGCATATTTAGCAGATATAACCGAAAAACAGAAAAGAGGAGCAGATATCGGAAGATATGATGCTTATGTTGGATTTGCAGAAGCATTTGCAATTTTTGCAGGAGGCTTTCTTGCAGGAAAATTTGGTTTTGAATTAATATTTTATGTTGTATCAATTATCTTCGTAATCTCTACAACAATTATGTTTAAACTAAAAGAATAGGTGTGGTGTCCTCTAGAAACTCTGTGGTTTTTTTCTTTTTAAGAAAAAATACGTGGGTGTGGCTTGCGCTCTTTAATTTGGCTCGCCCAGACATATCGATGATTATATTTAAATAAGAAAAAGTTCTACTTCAACTTTACTGGCTTAAAAGAACTGCCATATTTCTTCTTCATATATTTTTCAAAAAATTCTAAATATTCTGGTAAATCTTCATTTTTAGGTAAGATGATAAAATCGATAGGAAAAGCAGAATTAGATTTCTTACTTTTAACTTTTGTAATAATTGCGAAGTCTATATCTTCAGGATTTTTCTTGTTTGAAATCATACTTCCAATAGCATAGACTTCTGAAAAATCTAATTCTTTATCTACCTTCTTTAGAATTTTTTTCGCATCTTTCCACATTTCTTGTCTGTCTTTAGTGGATAAGTATTTTTTGGGTAGTTCTTTCATCGTACACATTTAAGATTATGCTGGGTTATTAAATGTTATGTATAACGTGAATTGGTTGCAATTTGAGTTGAGAACTAAAACGAAGAGACAAAAATAAAAAACTTTATATACATTCTTCAAGATTCTTTTACCATGGCAGAAGAGAAACAAAATGTATTTCTAAATGATGCGTCTATATTGCCTTGGGAACGTCCTCCTAGAGAAGGATACAGAAGTATTTTGCATATGTATAATGGTTCTACTAAACTTATTGAACAAATTGGGTTTGATTCTCTAAATGAAACTATAGGACCTTTCAGAATCATTGGTTCAGCAATAAAATATCTCGCAGATATAATTCATTTAGGAGATTATTATTTTAGAATGAGCGATCCTGTTTTAGGGGAAGAAAAACGAGAAATTTTGTTTGTGGGAGGATTAACAATATATCGACAAGGTCAAATACCAGGAACTGAAATTCAAGGATATGATTTTGAAAGACATGGAAAAATTTGGATTGCTCGAAATTCTGAAGATCAATATAGTTCATCAGATGGATTAAGAAATTTAATTGTTGACAAATCATTAGATCCAATCGATAGAATTGAAGCAATTCTTTCTGGTTATCAAATCCAAGAAGATGATAAGAGAAATGCTCAAAGTAATAGAGAATATGAAAATTGGGAAAGAGGACGTATGCAAGGACAAGATGAAGATACTGTATTCTGATTATGTCCCTGTCGGTTTTTATTTTTTTCCTCAATTCTTTTTAATTGTTTATCATTTTGTTTGTAGAGTCTTAACTCAAGTTTCTTCGTTGCTGTGCTCCTTTATCTACGTTGCGCTCTCACTTCGTTTGGGGCGTTTAACAGGAATTTTCAATAATTTTCCTTTTTCTAATTCTTCAAATATCGGAGTTTTCATCATTAGGGAAAATTGCTCAAAAGTTTAATTGTCTCGTGGCAACTTTTCAAAGAAAAAGACAAACTCTTTTAAAATACATGATCCAGTACCTTAATTGCGCCCCACGTCATTAATGTTTTATAGAAGTAATTTTTAAAAGAAGGTTTATCTTCTCCAGAATGTAGGGGGGTAAATTTCTTAAGTTCATCATACGCATTATATATTGAGTACATAACTCCTATATTGTCTAATCCTTGATCGCCAATCAGTCCATAAGTGGCTATACACGATCCTGCAAAGACTCCTAAATCAAGAATTTTTTCAAGGGTTTTATTTTTATCCATAAAAATAGTGACTCTGAAGTAGTATATAAATGTTTCGTCATTGCAGAGTAGTTATGATGTATTTTCAAAAAAGCGTCATTACGCTCAAAAACAGTAGTTGTTTTTGGCGCGCCAGAAATCCTGTGATTTCTGAGCGAACCACCAAAGAGTAAAAAGTCCAAAAACATTGAATTTTGGACTTTTAGACGTTGTAAGCAGAAACGAGACCTAGCATCTTTAAGCGAATATGCTTAAAAAGAGAGAATTAAAGGCTGGAATTGAGTTGTCCACAAATTGTGTACAACTGAAATTGCCTTCTTCAGATGGAAAATCATATTTAACAGACTGTGCAAAGTGATTTTAGTCTTATCTGCAATCTCAGTTACTAGCATTCGTCCATTTAAGGTTTGGTTTCAACTGATTTTTTGCGCCTAATAAAGTATTATAACGGGAAGAAAATATGCTAATAGAAAGAAAAGTAATATTGTTATGATTATTGGAATGAGAACTATTAGATACATAGGGAGATGTATCTTTTCTTTTTTATTCAATGTGAACAATATGCTAAGTAGAACCAATCCTATGAATATTGAAAAACTTATGTGTCCTATTAAGTGTCTTAATTCACTTCCAAATATTGTGTAATACGCTCCTTTTGGACCCCAACATAATTTGCCAGCAGTATCTATTGGACATCCTTGATGATATTCGATTAGTCTCATGATAAGATGTTGTGATTTGTCATACATTATAAATATTGCTTTAGCTTTAATTGTGTCTGAAATTAACTCGCTTTGCTATGCTTTATGTATTATTGTGCTTTAATGTATTGATTTAGGCAACTTAATAATTATTAATGAATTTAATAAGAAAAAATAATTTATAGTTTTCCCAGCCCTTTGATTTTTCCGAAAAAATAAACGTTGTTTTGATCATCTAAGATGTATGATTCAAATTCTGCGAGTGTTTTTTGTTTTTTTGATTCTTTAAGAAATGGGCTGAGAAATTTTTCTGTAAGAATGTCAGAGCCTTCACTTAAAGGATTTAATGAGGGCATTACGATAAGAGTTTTATTTTTGTATTTTCCTTTAATGAATGCTTTGTATGTTTCAATTCGGTTTCCATCTTTAAGTTTTATTGCGGGGTGTTCGTGACCTATTATTATTGTTTTTGCCTTTGCAAATTCTGAATTTTCGGGGATGATGTCTCCGTGCGTTATGTATATATTATTAAGGAAATAATGTTTTTTCATATTTATCTTAAGTTTACCAGTTATTGGTTGTAAGACTTTGTCGTGGTTTCCTGCAATAATTATAACATCTGAATACTTTTTGAGGTTCTTAAGAAATAATGTTATTTTATCCCATTCGTCATTAGTTATTTTACCAAAGTCGTGTTTTAAGTCTCCGTTAATAATTATTTGTTTGGGCTTTGTTTCTTCTAATATTTTTTCAGTAAATTCATTTATTTGTTTGTATTGATTTAAAGGTATGTTGATGCCTTGGCGGTTCATTATTCTTTCTTGCCCTATATGTATGTCACAGATTATAAGGATTTTTTCTTTTTTTAAAAATAAAGAAGGCCCTTTTATTTCTATTCCTTTTTCTATTTCCATTTTTTTAAGATAATAATCAACGTTTTAATATTTATGATTTTAGAATGTTTAAGCACTGGACTTTGAGGCTTTTTTTGTTTTTCCTTTTGATTTGAGTGATTCTTTTTCTGCTTCTAGTTCTGTTATTCTGTTTTTTAAGAAATCAATTGTTTTTGAATTATCTATTGGGTTCATTATTTCTCCGCATTCTACGCATTTGAAGTTAAATTCCATGCTTCTTTCAAAATCCATTCTTACGCATGCATTTCTGCACATATAGAATTGGTTTCCTACTTCTCTATTAAGTCTTTCTTCTAATTTGTTTATTTTTTGTTGTCTTATCTTTTCATCAATTTGTTCAATCATTTCATCATTTAGGTCCCAGTAACAAATATACCATCCTTTTATCTTGTCTTTTTTTCTTATGAAACTTACTAGGTTGTGTTCTAAAAGTTTGTATAAAAGAAATCTTGTTCTATGTATTTCTATTTCTAGTTCTTCTGCAATGACAAATTCAGAAATTCTTGTTTTTCCTTTTAGGTATTCAACTATTGGGATGGCTTCTTCGCTAACTATTTCTATTACAATTTTTTTCAGCAAGTCCTCTTTTTTTACCATTTTAATCATATTTTTTTCTAAGTAACACGAGAAATTACAATTATCAAGCATTTTTTTGTAATTGTGCTCGTCATATGTTGGCAGGGTTCTTAATTTTGTATCTTCGATTTATAAATATTGTTGTCAAAAAAACCTAACCAAATTTTGTTTTTTGTATCTCTTGTGTGGTAATTATTTTAAAGTTTATATATTTTACTAATCTTTAGTTCAAATAGCTCAAAAATAAGAATTGAGGGTGTTTTGAGCTTTAAATTCTTTTATAAGCTTGCTTTGCGCATATAATTTATCTAAATTAAGGTTGTATCTCTTTTTTAAAAGCAAAGAACCATATTTTAACATACGATTTTCATCAGAAAATTCTATGCGTTTAGAATTCAGAGCATTCCTCACAGCTTCTCTTACAACCCAAACCCCTAAAGGTGCCCAATAAGCATCTGTAATAAATCTTAAAGCCAGAATGCTTCCTCTTCTTTTAGTTTTATCAAAATGCTCTAAAATAGCTAATCGAGAAGCATAGTATCCTCCCACAGTGTCGGCTGCATAATTTTTTCTTCCAAATGAACCTTCATAATCAGTAGCAGATTCAAAAATATCAGGATTTTTAAGACCTGCGCCAACATAAGTTTCAAATAACTCAAAACGCCAAGGCCCTGGAAACATCAATATCAAATAATAATTGCCTAAATATCCTCCAAAATAACTAGAAAATTCAACTTCTCTATTAAAAATAATTTTATTATTGATGATAAATTTTCCTAAAGAATCATCTGTAGCAGTAATGGACCATTTTGTAGGGACCATTTTTCTATTCTTAGATAAACCTATATTGCCTCCGCTTAAAATTTTAGAGATGTAGTGTTCATCTATTCCTTTTGAGTGCAACATGGAAATTGCTGTATTGGCTTTCAAATCAATATCTGAAGAAACTTTATCAACAATTTTGGGAATTTTAGGATTCTCAGATAAAGAAAATTTTTTTAATTCACCCGAAGGCCCATGAGGTAATCTGTCGGAACTAACACTAAAATCGAATTTTAGTGTTTTGTTCAAAAAAACTTCTGAATCAACAGGCTGGTTTGATAAAGAAATATCTCTAATATTTTCTGAAGATTGACTCGAAACAGATTTAACACCTAAAACAGAATAAGAATTTATTAAAGAGGACCTTAGACCAATAATCTTGGGAATGTTATAAAGTTCTTCGCCTTTTGAACTCCACAGCAGAGGATCATCATTATTTTCGTATTCCTTTGCGCCCAAAAATCCTGCTCTAACATCAGGATATCCATAACTGCCGACAAATATTGAAGGAACGCTTGCACCAAAGTTTTTTTTTAGAGATAGCATAGATTTATTTATATTTAATTTTTTTTTTAAAGTCTCCAGTAGTTGTGCTTTTAATGAACCCGTAATTGTTTTGTCTTTACCAGTAAATTTTAAACTATCAGGGATAATCATAAAAATAAAGAATACGTAATTCAATAAAAACTTTACTCACAACAATCACTTTAATAATTACTAGTGAATTATAGTGAAGAACAACAGAATCAAACAATAAGGCCTAATAACAATATTAGTTAACAGTAAGGTGTGTCCCGAATATCTGTATTGCCCTAGAGCTAAATTGAGAGAAACACAACGTGGAACACGTTAAAGATTTGTGTTTCTCGGTAAAAAACTTAGATTGCAAAGCAGCTAACAATACTCCGCAATACGAAAAAGAAAGACTTGGGACACACCTTAACAATAGCAAATTTTAAATATAGCCTTAATAAAATATGAAAAAAGAGGCAATTGATGAAACAAAAAAAAAGAGGGCAGGCAGCTATAGAATTCTTAACGACATATGGCTGGGCATTCATGGCAATAATAATTGCGATGGGAGCCCTGTATTATTTTGATGTTTTGGATACTGATAGATATGTTTTAGTCGAATGTGAAACTGGGCCTCAAATTGCATGCATAGAAGCAAGTTTGGATGAAGAAGGCAATTTAACATTAAGACTTCAAAATAATCAACCTGTCGATTTGTACATTCAACCAAAAGTAACTATGGATGGTTTAATAGCGGATTATCCTGTGCCTGAAGAAAAAACAGTGTCAGGACAAGTTTATTTAGAAACGCAATCAATAGGAGATATAAATTTGAATGTTGGAGACAAAAAAGAGTTGGATATAGAAATAAAATTTGGAAGAACAATAGGTGTTCCTTATAGTGTGTTTGGTTCATCAACATTAAGAGTTGTCCCTGCAGGAGTTGATGCAACAATTACTTGTACAACATATTCTGATTGTAGAAGTTACGGATACGATTTTTGCGTAGCTGGAGAATGTAAAAATTCATGTATTCCAGAAGGAGATTCTTGCACAAACAGCATATGTGCTTCCTCTTGCACCTGTAATTCTGCAGGCCAATGCGTAGCAATAGGATCAGGATCATAAATTTCAAAACAAAAATTATCTATACTTAATTTCAACTTCATCTGTTCTAAGATAAGGCTTGATACTAGATTTTTTGAAAGAGAATTCTTGTCCTGCATTAATAAGATACATTGCATTAATTGCAATCATTGCTGCATTATCTACTAAAAATTGGCGTTCAGGACAAAAAAACTTTATGTTTCTTTCATTACACATACTTTTGACCATTTCTTGTAATCTCAAGTTACAAGAAACTCCTCCTCCAAGAACGACAGCATTTTTTCCAGTATGTGCAATTGCTCTTTCAGTAACTTCAACAAGCATTGCAAAAACAGTTTCTTGAACAGAAAAACACAAATCTTCCTTCGCATATTCTTTTGAAGAAATCATTTTTTTTAACTTAGTTAACAAACCGCCAAGAGCAATATCCATACCTTTAACAGTATAAGGTAACTTAATGAATTGTTTGCCTTTTTTCGCTAATTCCTCAATTTTTGGTCCTCCAGGAAATCCAAGACCTAACTCTCTTGCAAATGAGTCAATAAAGTTGCCGATACCAACATCCAGGGTCTCGCCAAAAACTCTGTACTTACCAGATTCATAGGCAATGATTTGAGTGTTTGCTCCTGATGCATAAAGTAAAATAGGATCTTTTAAACCAGAAAAAAATCGTCCTACTTCCAAGTGCGCAATGCAGTGGTTAATAGGAACAAGAGGTTTATTTAATTTTAAGCTTAAATATCTAGCAAAAAATGCGCCTATTCTCAAACTATGGCCGATTCCAGGACTGTTGCTAAAAGCAATAAAATCAATATCTTTAAAATTTATATTTGATTCATTGATTGCTTTTGTAAATACCTCGTCAAATATTTGTACGTGATGATCTGCAACTTGAGCAGGTATCATGCCGCCTTTGTCAGTTGTAAAAAGTTTCCTTTGATTAGATAATATTTTTTTTCCTTTTAAAACAGCAACTCCAAATGTGTGTGCTGTGCTTTCAATACCTAAAATGATTTTTGTCATTAATGTAAGGAAATAAAAACTCTATTTAAAATTAATCAATAACTCGCTTATATGGTCCAAAAAAATCAACTTTTGAAGATTTTTTAAACAATCCCTCAAACAAATAAAATTTAACAAAATTATCAAAAAATATGTAATCTCTATCATTACCGTTTTTTGCAGTTTCCTCTAATAAGTTATAAGCTTCAGAAATATTGGCCCATTTAGTATCTGTGTGTTCAGTATATTTTTTAGGCATGAATGTTTTTTTGACAGGAAGCAAATTATTTGTGATCAATCTTGCAATACGAAAATTATTTTTTTTATAAATTATGATGTCTGAATTTCTTGCAATGGGCGTTGAGTTATCTACATAATTATTTAATCCGTTTTCTTGTGGAGATAAATTCTTGCTTAAAACAAGTTCAGTTATAGTTTCTTCAGGGAATTCTTCTTCAAATTCACGTGTAACTGCTAAATATATGTCGCCAGGACTGCTTAAATTAATTCCTCCTTTATAAGACAGCTCCCAAAAAGGATCGGTTCTTTTAGAATCTTTCAAATTAAGCATGAATAAAGAATTCAAACCCTTATTTGTGTGTAGCACGCATCTTATACCCATTTCCAACTTATATTTTTTTTTAAGTTCTGGAAAAATGCCTGATTCTTTCCATAACTTAAGCATTCGAGGATTTTCTTTTTCTTTATCATAAAGATATGCACCATTTTCATATTTGGTAACTCTAAATAATTCTTTACTTAAGGGATTATTTATAGATTTTTTATTTTTTATTTTGTTTTTGCCATAGTTTTTAGTTACCATACTTAAAGAACATAGTGTTGTTTTTTAATTATTATGATAATTTATTCTTAAATTTCAAAAAACTTAATAAATAAGTCGAAATACTAATATTTAGGTGGTAATATGCCAGAAGAAGTAAAAAACAATCAAAATAAGTTAATTTTGGATAGAAAATCAAAATTAGAATCTATAAAAAACAAAAATATAAATCCTTATCCTTACACATTTAAGTATACAAAAAAATCTGAACAAATCAAAGAAAAAAATAAAGGCATAAAGCCAGAAGAACAAACAAAAGACACTGAATCTGTGGCTGGAAGAATTATTTTGTTTAGAAGAATGGGCAAAGTGTGCTTTTTAACAATAAAAGATGATGTCGGTGAACTCCAACTATATCTAAGAAAAGACGATATAGGTGAAAAATATGATCATATAAAAGATTTTGACATAGGTGATTGGATTGGCGCAACAGGCACTATTTTTAGAACAAAAATGGGTGAAATAACTCTGCAAACTAAAGATTTTCAAATGTTATGCAAAGCAACAAGACCTCTACCAGATAAATTTCACGGAATTCACGATACGGAAATAAGATATAGAAAAAGATATCTTGATCTAATAACTAATTCAAAAGCAAAAGAAATACTTAAGAAAAGAGCGCTTTTGATGAAATATATACGTGAATTTTTGAATGAAAAAGGAGGATTGGAAGTAGAAACGCCAATATTGCACCCTATATATGGAGGTGCTGCTGCAAAACCATTTAAAACGTTTCATAATGAATTAAAAATGGATCTATTTTTAAGAATAAGTCCAGAACTATATTTAAAAAAACTAATCGTTGGAGGATTTGAATTCGTTTATGATATAAATAAAAATTTTAGAAATGAAGGCGTTGATACTACTCATAATCCAGAATTTACGATGCTTGAATTGTATAAAGCATACGCAGATTATAATGATATGATGAAGATAACAGAAGAACTCTATGAATATGTAGCAATAAAATTAAACGGTTCAACAAAGTCTAATTTTAGAGGAAATGAAATAGATTTTAAAGCTCCTTGGAAACGAGTTAAGATGCTTGATGCAATAAAAGAATATGCAGGTATAGATGCTGAAAACATGGATATGGAACAACTAGAACTGTTTGTAAAAGAAAAAAGGATTCCTTTTGAAAATGAACCTTCTTGGGGAAATTATGTTTTAGCAGTATTTGAACATTATTGCGAAGATAAATTTACACAACCAACTTTTGTAATTGATCATCCAAAGGAGTCTACGCCTTTATGTAAACAGCACAGAGAAGATTCAAGGTTGATAGAAAGATTTGAGCCATTTTGTTGTGGTATTGAATTGGCAAATGCGTATTCTGAATTAAACGACCCCGTGCATCAAAGAAAATTATTAGAAGATCAACAAAGACAATTATCTGAAGGAAATGAAGAAGCAAATCCTCTTGATGAAGATTTTTTAGAAGCAATAGAAACAGGAATGCCTCCTACAGGAGGTTTAGGCATCGGGATTGATAGGATGGCTATGTTGGTACTTGGTCAAGAATCAATAAGGGATGTAATTTTGTTTCCTTTAATGAAACCTCAAGAAGAGAAAAATGAGGATAAGAAATGATAAAACAAAAAAAACAGATAGGAATAACTGAAAAGAAAACTGAAAATTTTAGTGAGTGGTTCACGCAAATAGTGGGTCCTGAAGGTGCAGAATTGGCAGATGTACGTTACGGTGTGCAAGGGTTTATAGTGCATATGCCTTGGGGATTTAAAATATTAAGAAAAATATATGAATATTTAGAGGAAGAATTTGAAAAAGACGGTCATGAACCTTATTTATTTCCTACGGTGATTAAAAAGGAAAATTTAGAACGAGAAGCAGAACACGCAGGATTTGCACCCGATGTTTTCTGGGTGACTGAAGCTGGAACAAAAAAATTAGAAGAGCCTGTTGCGTTAAGGCCTACTGGAGAAACCCAAATTTATCCTATGTATTCTTTGTGGTTGAGAACGTATTCTCAATTACCTATGAAGAGATACCAATCAAGAATAACAACTTTTAGAAATGAAAAAACAACGAGGCCCTTTCTTAGAGGGAGAGAATTTATGTTTATGGAATCTCATAATGTTTATT
The DNA here is from genome assembly GCA_021735165.1 of Candidatus Woesearchaeota archaeon. Classification (NCBI taxonomy): domain Archaea; kingdom Nanobdellati; phylum Candidatus Woesearchaeota; species Candidatus Woesearchaeota archaeon. The sequence continues at coordinate 60,673 of JAIPHP010000002.1, read as the reverse complement.
CTTCACATGAAGGGGTTATGAAACAAATTGAAAGTGATGGTTTGATAATGGAGCGCGTTATAGGTGGGAAATTAAAAATTCCTCACATATTTTTTAAAAGACCTAAATGGGATGCATTTTTAGGAGCAGATGCTACATATGTTGCGGATACTTTGATGCCTGATGGAAGAAGAAATCAGCTTTCTTCAACTCATGATTTGGGAATTAATTTTGCAAAGGCATATGATATAATGTTTGTTGATAAGGATGAAAAAAAGAAGTATGCTCATCAATCTTGTTTTGGACCTGGCATATGGAGGATAATGGCTGCGATTATTGGGGTTCATGGAGATGATCAAGGTTTAGTTTTGCCGTTTGATGTTTCTCCTCACCAAATTGTTGTTGTGCCTATTATTTTTAGTGACGAAGCAAAAAATAAAAAAGTTATGGACAAATGTTATGAAATTAAAAAAATGCTTGAAGACAAATACAGGGTGTATATAGATGAATCAGATAATACTAGTGGTTGGAAATTTAATCAGTGGGAAATGAAAGGAGTGCCTATAAGGATAGAAATAGGTCCTAATGATGTTGAAAAGTCGCAGGTAGTTATGAAAAGAAGGACTAGTGCGGAAAAAATATTTGTTAAATATGAACATTTGTTTGACGCATTAAATAAGGAAATTGAGTTAGTGGATAAAGATATTGGTGTTAGGGCTAAGAAATATTTTACAGACAACACAAAAGAAACAGATTCTTTAGATGAATTAAAAGAATTGATGAAAAAACACAGAGGTTTTGTTAAAGTTCCATTTTTTTCTATTGATAAAGAAGGTGAGGAAGCCGCAGAGATTCTTAAAGTTGAGACTCAGGGAGCATATGTTTGTGGCATTCCTTGGGATGTAAACAAAAGAGAATCTGCTAAGGGCAAAAAATGTATAATTACTGGAAAACCTGCAAAACATATTGTTTATGTGGCAAAAAGTTGGTAATTCGAAGAATCTGAGTTATATAGCCATTTGGTTGAATGCGTTGTATTCGTTCGAGGTCTTTGAATCTATTTTTGGGCTTATAAATGGTTTTGTTTTCATATGGTATACTTTTGGTGAATCTTTAGTGATGTCTTTTTTTAGTTTGGAGTCGTAATTGAAAATTGTGGCATAAATATCTTTGATTTTGTTCAGGGTTGTTTTCAAATAATTTTTAGAATCATTTTTTATAGTGTTTTTTAATTGGTCATGATATTTTATTGCGGATTCTATTGCTTTTTTGTGATCTTCTAAAGAATATATTGTTTCGCCAGTCGGTTTCATAAACGCGCCATTTGTTACTATTTCATCTATTGATTCAACATCCATTTTACCTAAACTCTCTCTTATTATACTTATATCTATATTATTAGTACTATTTAAATATTGTTGCACTCTAAACTATAGGTAAATGACTGATAAAGAGAAAAAAACATAAGTGATGTGCTGTTTATTTGCTGATTAAAGGCTAAATTGCGCTTTATTTACGTCAAAAAAAATAAAAATGTATGTTAAATTCTTATTAGAGAAAATTTTGTTAATCTGCTAATAGAAAAAAAATAAAAATGACTCGAAACTAACTAAAAAATATGATAGAAATAGATGGTTCATATGCTGAAGGTGGAGGCCAAATACTAAGAAATGCCCTTGCACTATCTCTAATAACTCAAAAACCCTTCAGAATAATAGATATAAGAAAAAGCAGAGCGAAACCAGGTCTTTCAAAACAGCACTTAAAATGCATAGAATCTGCCTTAAAAATTTCAAATTCCAAAGTGACTGGAAATTATTTAGGATCTACAGAACTTGAATTCATACCAGGACCTCTAAATAAATCAAAAAAAACAACTATTGATATAGGAACTGCGGGGTCTATAACGTTGTTGCTACAAAGCATACTTTTACCGTGCATATTAGCAGAAAACAATTATCAATTAACAATAATTGGCGGAACAGATGTAAAATGGAGTATGCCTGTCGAATTCTTAGAAAAAATAATGTTGCCGTTTTACAGACAAATAGGTGCAATAAACATAACAACAATTAAAAAAGGATATTATCCAAAAGGTAAAGGCGCAGTACAAATAACAATTGGACAAAAAAATAAAAAAATAGACCCTATAATAAAAATAGAGGCTGGAAAAATAAAACAAATACTAGGCACTTGTCATTCAAGCAAACAAAAAATAAATGAAAAAATAAATGAAAAAATCATAGAAATAACAGAAATATTAACATCAGACTTTCAAGTTCCAACAAAAATAATAAATTCATACACAGAAACAGAAAGTGAAGAAACATCTTTATTTGTATATGCTGTAACTGAGCATGAAGACTTCGAAAAAATAGAATACAATTTAATATCTTCAAATTCGCTATTAGAGAATAAATCTATAGAACAAATAGCAGAAGAAACAATAAATAAATTAAAAGAACAACTGCAAAACCACCCTGCAGTAGATGAGTGGACCGCAGATAATTTAATACAATTGATGGCGTTATTTGGAGGAAAAATAAAAACTAGTAAAATAACAAAACACACAAAATCAGCAATATATGTTGCCGAGTTTTTTACAAACACAAAATTCAAGATAGAACATCAAACAATTACTGCCGAACTCTAAATTATTGGGGTATGAGTCTTAGAACAATATCTTCATAAATTTCTTTAAGGGTTTTTCTTACGTGTTCCTTATAGTCTTCAGCATAATTAGAAGTTTCTACTTCTTCAACTAGTTCATTATACAAAAGCTTAGCATCTTCAAGTTCATATTCATCTACTAATTGCCTAAGATCGTCTATTTTTTTATGCAAGATATCTTCTTCTCCAAAATCTTCAGAATCAACATCCGGACTATTTTCGAATATTGAACCAGAATTAGAATTTGCCAAAACGGAATGTTCAGCAAGCACGTTTTTTTCTTTTTGATCAGGTTCTTCTTTAAGCATTTCCAAAAGTTTTTCTTCTTCTTTTACAAGTTTTTCATATTCTTTTTCTTTTTCAGTAATAAACTTGGCTTTTGCTTCAATTTTTACAAATAATTTGTCTGCATTTTGAGAAATTTCAGACAATTTATCTGCCAAAGAATTAATCTCTCCAGAAAATCTCTCTTGTTTTGCTTTGAATAATTTCTCTGCTTTTTCGGCATTGATGTTCCAAACATGTTCTTCTTCTTCTGCATTTTTAAGGTTTTCTTTTAACTTTGATTTTTTTTCATTTAATTTAACAATTTCTTCTTTTAGTTTTTCCTTATTTTTTTTCATCTTTTCTTCGTCATTGCTAAGCTTCTTAAGTTCTTTTAGTGAATCCGAAAATTTTTTTAATTCGGTATTGGCTTTTTCTCTTTCTTTCTTATTTTTTTTAGTTTCAGCATTAAGTTTTTTTATTTTAGCATTCAATTCAGTACTTTGCTTTTTTATTTTATCCATAGAAGTTTTTAAAACAGATCTGAGCTCTTTATTTTTATTTTTAATTAAAAGCTTGACTTCTTTTTCTACGTGCTTAATTATTTTATCTTGAGAGTCGTCAAAATTAATGGTTTGGCCAATGGTTTCAATTAATTCTTGATGATCAATTTTGGCTGCGTTATGCAAATCTTTCAAATAAATATTTGGGTTAGAAACAACGTCTAATTCATCATTTTGTTCCGCATTATTTTTAGTGTTGTTTTTTTGAACTTTGGCTTTTTTAGAAGAGTGTTCATCAACATCGCTGGTGAAATCAGAGTCTTCTTCATCATAAGGTTCTTCTGATGCGGAATTTGGCATGCTTTCTTCAATATGTGACTCATCATCAGAACCATCAATCCAAGCATCTGTATCTTCGTTTTTCTTATCTTCAAAATCAACATAATTGTTTATTTTGTCTGAATTTGTTGAAATTTTATCTTTAGTTTTAGATAAGCCAATCAAATTTTCTGATTGGTCTAAAGCGTCAGATTCGACTGCATCTTCGAATTTGCCTTGAATGGATTCTTTTTTATTGTCTAAGCCAAATGCATTTCTTAAATTACTGATATCTTCATCAGTCAAAGTATCTTTAGAACTCTTAGCATTTTTCTTTGCAATCTCGCGTTTAGAATTGTTCTTCTTTGGTTTAAATAATTTGGAAAATATGTTTTGCTTTTCTGTCTCATCCTGAGGAATGTCTTGAGAAAAATATTCATCTCCAGTATCTAAATTAGAATCTTCATCAGCAAAAGCATCAATTTTGTCATTCTGACCCTCAAACCCCGGTTTTTTCGGAGGTAGAATATCATCGCTCAAGTATATTACCTCTTTTTTAACTCCCAACTTAATATGCAATCAGAATTTTATTATTTAAAGATTTGCAACTACTCTAAAAAGATAACTACATATGGAAAGATTTTTTAACAAACGCGAAACAAAAAATAATATGACTCGTATAGATTTAGAAGCCGCAAAGGAATTAAGAACAAAACTAGACGACTTAACAAAAAGATATAATGAAATAGCAAAACTATCTTTAGAACTGACAAACCAACAAGATTTAAGAGAATTAAAAGCAGAACAAACTGAACACGAAATAACTGAAGAACTGGATGTGGTAAAAAAAGTTATGGAGAAGATAGATGACGATATTAAAAATTTGACAATAGAGAAAAAAATATTAGGTAGAGAGTTAAAAGAAATAGTAAAAGAAGACCAAATAAAAAATTTAAATAGAAAAATAGATCAATTCAAATTCGAAGAATATGCGTCTAAAGATCAATTTGAACGGGAAACAGAATGAGTTTTTTCTTTATTGCTCCCTAGCATAGGGGTTTAATACTCCGCATTCAGGTTGATAGCACGCAATTTGAAAACGTGAATGTTGTTAAAATGCTCTGTCTTTTAGATCGGGGATTAATCCGCGTTTCTTTATTCATACAAACAACTAATGAATTAATTGCAACTTCTAATTGTTTAAGCGTGGGCTCTCTAGTGGTTAATTTCTGAAATTGCAAACCAGGCCACATGACGATTCTAACGAAAAGATTTTTTTCATAATACTTCCCAGAAAATCTTATGATTTCGTAAGAAATACCTGCAATTAAAGGCAATAATAATACTCTAATCAATAAATTACTCCAAAAATCCAACGATTGTGGAAGCAAAATGTAAACAAAAATGCTCACTACAAAAACAATAATTACGAATGTTGTGCCGCATCGTGGATGTAGTGTTGTAAATTTTTGAGCGTTTTTAGGTGTCAACTTTTTTTTATGTTCATAGCAATTAACAACTTTATGTTCTGCGCCGTGATATCTAAATAAAGTTTTAACATCTGCCATCAAACTTATTAAATACAGATATAAAGAAATAATGATTATTTTAAGAATGCCATCCATTACATTCAAAATAAAGTAATTAGATTTCATGAGATTGGATAAAGAATTTGCCAAAAACCAGGGAAATAACTTAAACAAAGCCACGCCGAATATTATTGAAATTGCTATTGTTAAAAAAATCTCTTTTTTAGATAATTCCTCATTTTCGTCAACACTTTGATTGCCGCTCCATTGAAGCTCAGAAAAACCTATGGACATCATTTCAACAAGATTTACCATCCCCCTAATAAGGGGCCAACCTAGTGGTTTATATTTCTTTGAGACAGAATTAAAAGCTCTGATTTTAGAAACAATAGTTCCATTTTCTTTACGAACAGAAGTGCATACATAATTCTCGGAGCGCATAGTGACTCCTTCAATCACTGCTTGTCCACCAATCTTAATTTCAGACATACAATTTAATAAAAATTAATCATTTATAAGGTTTCTGAAATCAAACATCTCGTTCCTTCAAATAAAGCCTAAATATTGTTTGTTTTTTACCAAATTTTTCTAATACTGATTTATCAATATCTGATAGCTTAGGATAATCTTTTTCAAGAACCCAATTATCAATTTCTAAATATTTTTCGTATAAATTAAGTCCTTTAAGAGCTTCCTTAAATTGATTTCTTAATTCATCATTTTTTCCGGGAAACTTAATTGATTCTTTAGACCAAATAGTCAAAGCGTTATTTGTGCCAAAAAGAACTCTACAATTATTTTTTTCAGAATATCTTTTTATTTTTTCAGAAATTTCATCCATTTTTTTTTGAACTTTTTTTTCGTATTGTTTTAATCTAGCATAATTGTCTGCTAAATCTTTTCCATTTAAAGTTTCTTCTGCAATTTCTTCTTTTTTTTGTTCAAATAAATGTTTCCATAAAGGACAAATGCTCTGATACTCACAGTAGTTACATAATGCAGATTTAGTTGGTTCAAAATTTATTTCTTTAAGCATTAATTCTATTTCTTCAATAATTTCTTTTTTTAATTGATCTAGTTGTTCATTTGTTCTTTCACTTACAACTTCTCTGTCAAATGCAAGCATATGCCAAATTAATTTTATTTTCTTAGCATCAGGATATAATTTTTTAACGCCCATTGCATAAACTGCTAATTGTCTATCAGAATCAGCTTCTTCCTGGGTTTTCATGTTGCTGTTTGTTTTATAATCATGAATTTCATAAACTCCAGGTTCTGGACTTGAAAGTCTATCAATTCTTACGTGAATTTTGTATTTATCATTTAATTCATAGTAATCTTCAGTTTCCAGACCTATAGTTTTTGCTTGATTAAATGGTTGATAGTGTTTATAGTAATCTTCAATCATTTTTTGACCCATGATCTTGTAATTTTCTGCTGTGTATTGTTCTTTAACTATTAGAATTCCATCTTCCCAGTTTTTTATCCATAAATTGTTATAAAACTCTATTAATTCTTGCAGCTCATTTAATTTCTGAAATTTTAAGTCTTTATACAATTTTTCAAGGGTTTGATGAACTATATCGCCCATGAAGGTTTCTATAGTTCTAACAATTTCTGTTTCGACTTTGTCAATATAGTGGTATTTATATTTGAGTTTGCATTGTTCAAAACTAGATATTCTGCTATGGGAAAAAGTTGTCATTAGTAAGATGAGTATTTAATCATTAATAAGGGTTTTGGTAATTTGTCTAGTGGTGAAATTGTTTATTGGGATGTTTTTATTGGCGTGTTTTTTATAATCCCAAACTTTCAAGAATTTTTTCTTTATCAAATGTTTCTAAATCTTCGTATTTTTGTCCTGTTCCTAGAAACAATATTGGTTTTCCTGTAACATGACTTATAGATATTGCTGCTCCGCCTTTTTCATCAGTATCTGCTTTTGTTAATATTATTGCATCAATACCTATTTGTGCATCGTATATTTTTGCTTGTTCTACACAGTCATTTCCAGTTATTGATTCTCCGACGTAAATTTTAAGGTTTGGAGGGTTTACACGAATTAGTTTTTTTAGCTCTTGCATTAAATTATCATTTGAATGCATTCTTCCTGCAGTGTCTATCATTACAACGTCTATTTTTTTGGCTTTTGCGTGTTTTATTGCGTCGAATGCTACAGCTGCAGGGTCTGATTCATAGTCGTGTTTTATTAGTTTTATTTCTAATTTGTTTGCGTGTTCTTCTAATTGCTGTATTGCTGCTGCTCTGAATGTGTCTGCTGCAGCCCATACTATTGAAAATCCTTCTTTTTTTAGTTTGTTTGTTAGTTTTGCTATTGCGGTTGTTTTTCCAGCACCATTTATGCCTATTACAGATATTATGTATGGGTTTCCTTCTGCTTTTGATTTTTTTATATCTTCTTCTAGGTTTATTTGATATACAGTAAGCACTTTGTCTAATGTTTTTTTTAAGGTGTCTTGTATTATTTCAGACACGTTTTTTCTTGATAGTTTTCCCGTTGTCAGTTCTTCTTTGAGATCTTTTTTTATTAGATCTATTACTTGTAATGCCACGTTATTTTCTAGTAGTGTTAATTCTAGTTCCCAGAATAGTTCTTCGAATTTTTCTTCGCTTAGTTGTACTTTTGTGAATGTATCTGATACTTTTGAAAAGAATGATTTTTTTTCTTTTTTTATTTCTTCTATTATTAAGTCCTGATTTTTTGTTTCTGGTTCTTCTTTTTTTTCTGCGGTTTTTTGAATGTTTTTTTCTTTTTTATCTTCTGAGATTTTTGTTAATTCTTCTTTATTTTTTTTATTTTCTTCATCTTCTTGTTTTTTTTCGGTTTCTTTTTTGAGTTCTTCTTTTTTTGTTTCAGTCGTTTTTTCTTTTTCGATATCTTCTTTATTTAATTCTTGTTTTTCTTCTTCTGCAAGTTCGTCTATTTTTTGTTCTTCTTTTGTTTTTCTTTTGAATAATTTTGAAAAGAAACTCTTTTTTTCTTCGTTTTTCTTATTGTCCTCTTCGATTTCATCAAATTCTTCTGTTTCTTCTATTTCCTTTAAGTTTTCCTGATTTTTAGATTCTTCAGGTTTTATTGAGTCTTCATATTTTTTTATATCTTCTTTTTCAACTCGGTGTTCAATTTTTTTTGATTCTTTTTCTTTTGTTTTTTGAGCAATTTCTTGTAGATTTTGTTTGCTCTTTGGTTTTTCTGTCGTTATTTCTTCTGCTTCTTTTTTAAGCGCTACATCCCTCTCTAATAGGTCAACATTTTCTTCTTTTTTTGGTTTATGTGTTTGTTTGTTTGATTCGAATTCTTCTTTATTTTTTTTATTTTCTTCATCTTCTTGTTTTTTTTCGGTTTCTTTTTTGAGTTCTTCTTTTTTTGTTTCAGTCGTTTTTTCTTTTTCAATATCTTCTTTATTTAATTCTTGTTTTTCTTCTTCTGTAAGTTCATCTATTTTTTTCTCTTCTGCTTCTGCTTCTACTTCTTTACTGAATTTTTTTACTACGCCATTTAGTTTTTGTTTTAAGAATTTGAACATTTTTAATTTCCTTGAAACATCATTTCTATTTCTTTCAGTTTCGTTGTTGCGTCTTGCAAACTTTTATCTATTTCTTTTTCTTGTTTTTGAAGTAATTCTCTGGTTTCATCTATTGTTTTATCAATCACTAAATCACTGCCGACATTTACTTTTAGTTTTTTTGAATCTAATAACTTTGCGTTTATGAATATTCCATTTGCAATTGGTGCTAATATTTCTTCGTTTCCTTGTATCTTTTCGAATTCGTCAATTGCTTGTTTTGTGTTTTCTAATTGTTCTTTTGCATTGTTTAGTTTATTTATATGGTCATTTAGTTGTTGGTATTGTTGGTATAGTTGTTGCATTATTGCTTCTTGATTTTTGTCTTCAGTCATTGTCTAATCCTCCAAGAGCTTCTTCTGCATTTGCAACTTCAGGTCCTCCGCTTGCTTTTCCAACGGCTAAACCGTTGACATTGACTAGTATTCCTGATTTTAAGTATGGACTTCCCATATTTATTGAGCTAGGCGTAAGTTCGTATCCAATTAAATTTTTCATTAAATCATACTGCTCATCAGTTATGTCGTTTCCTATGATTGCTTTTTGTTTTGCGTGATTTATTGCGACTAAGGATCCTATTGCTTTTAAATTTAAATTTTTTAATTTTATTACAGGTTTTTCAAAAAAGGATTCTATTTTTTTTATTTGAGGCTCTGTAAAATCATTATTTACTAATATTTTTTCTTTGGCGATAATTATGTTGTTTCCCAAGCATGTTTGTTTTGTTTCAAGTACTTCTACTTGGAGATTCATGTTTTTTAGTTCTTGAAGTTCTTCTTCAAATATTATGCTTGGAACCATTATTTTTTTGCCATCTCCTATTATAAATACGTTGATAAATGATGCTCCTGCTATTGTCGTTTTGCAGATTGGAACTTGAAAAATGTTTTTTAGTTCTTCATCATACTCTTCAGGAATGTCTTTTCCGACTAGCATGATGTTGTCATTTACGTAGGCGTATAAACCTATGTTGCTGTTATTTTGGAAATCTATTATCTTTGTTTTCATATTTATTGGAAAAAAATACCCTTATAAAAATGTTTACTTTAATAGGTCTTTATTGTTAAATTGTCATTTAAATTTAAAGATAATTGCTTTTAGTTAGTGTTATGGCGCGTTTTAGAATGTCATAAATGTGTGTTGAGTAGATATTAGTTTAATTATAATCCTTTATGATGCCTGTTAAAGAGATGCTTATATCTCCAAAGTGAGATTTTTGGTCAATATCTATTTTTCTTTGAGTATCTAAGTGTAACAGAGGCACAAATGCCGTTATTTTATCTGATTTGTCGGTGGTTGTTAATAATTCATGAAACCATACAATTTTTACTTTTTTTAGCGTTAATCTTATTTGTTGGTATAAATCATTCATGATTATAGTCATATCTTTTGATTTTGCTGGTCGCTTTATTTTTGGGGTGGGTTTTATTCTTATTATTCTTTTTTGTTCTGTTTCTAGAGCTTTTTCTAACGCGTTAATTAAGTCATATACAGATACCTTTCTTTTTCTTGGTTGTGGTGTTCGATATTTTAATGTTGGTTTATTGTTTTTATCTTTTAAATGTATTTGATCGGGAAAGTCTTCCATTAAATCCATTAATTCATCGGGATTATCTGTGCTGTTTATCAAAGAATCAAGTGCTGCTATGTCTTCGTTTAATAATTTGTCCGATTTTAGTTTTAAGAAAAAAGCTGCTGCCAATATTATTTTGCCTGATATTCTAAAATCCATTTTTTTCATGTTTGATAAAAGACCAATGAATTTTTCTGAGATTATTGAAACATCTATGTTCCAGGGATCCATTTGTTCGGATTTAATAAGTTCCATAATTATATTTTGCCAAGTTAATTCATCTTGATCTACTAAGATGTTTATAATTGCTTGTTCGTTTCTTTTTCCTGCTCTTATTTGCATTTCCGGTTTTTGAGCTACAGTTACCATAATATACCTTTTATGTATACCAATATATAAATATTGTTATGTTGTTTTTTCTTTATAAATTATTCGGTTGTTTTATTTCAGAATCAGAAGAACGTTCCTCAGATTCATCTTCATCATCGAAATCTTCGCCGACAACCTCAGAATAAACTTCCTCTATTTCTTCTTCTGTAACGAGATTCTTTTTTAATAACAATCTTATCAAAGCATCAATTTTATCATTAGCATACTCAACTTTATCTTCAACAGAATCTTCTTCACAACTACAATCTTCGCCACAAGCTTCATCATGACAATGACCGCCGCAACATCCTAATTTAAAATCTTCATCCATTTTATGCTTCCCTCCATGCACAGAATTTATTTTTTATTAAATGTAGTGCCCTCTCTGCTTAAAAGACCTGATAGGTCACTAAAAACATAGAAAAACAGGCTATTTAAATAGTTTACGAGCGTTATTTGAAAAATAAGTATCCTAGTTCTAATGGCTTGACTATTCCAAACAAAATCTTATATTGACTTCGCCCCCCCCCCGAACAAACCAAAAAAAGCACCGCCTCTTACGAAGAACTATTTACTTACACAAATCTAGAGCTAGCATTTCTTAGAGCAAGAAAAGGCAAAACCAAAAAACAATATGTAGTTGATTTTGAAAAGAACAAAAAAGAAGTCTCCTAAAATTTATCAACATCTAATTCAATAGTTCTTTTCATAGAAACAAAAAGGCGCTCATAATATAAAAATTGATGTCGAAGAAAGACTCCTTCAAAGGCACCTTAGAAGCGGATGACTCGCAGTCAAGACCTGAATGGTAAAGTGCCCCGTCCGGGATTCGAACCCGAGTCTTTGCCTCGAAAGGGCAAAATGATTGGCCGGACTACACCAACGGGGCATAAACCAACGGATTTACTTTCCATTTATAAAGTTATTTCTTTAATAAGCCAACGTACTGCTTTAGTTTTGTTCTTAAGTAATGTAAAATTAATATATAAAAAAGTAAATTATCAACTGATTTGGCATGTTGTGATCAAAGCCAGTATTAATAACAAAAAAATAAAAAAAGGAGTTGGAAGATTACCTGAAAGAAAAACAAGATTGAAAGAAGAATAAAACTAAAAAGAATGGTTGAAATAATGCTAAAAGAATAAAAAAACAAGTCAAGGATTAACAAAGACCTAAATCTTTGAAACCCTTGACTGAATTCATGGGCCCGGGGAGATTTGAACTCCCGACCACTGGCTCTCTTCGAGCTATTCGCGTGAAACGTAGTCATATAAGACCAGCGCTCCAACCAGGCTAAGCTACGGGCCCATATGCGCGAGCTGGGATTTGAACCCAGGTCACAGCCTTGGCAAGGCCGTATACTAACCACTATACTACTCGCGCAGATAGTGATTGACATAAGAATAAATAAGCGTCTTTTAAAAGTTTCGAAATTAAACCTTCTTTCTCATTAATTTTTTGCCATAATTTTTAGATTTTACAATGATGCGTCCTTGCTTATGCATTAAATGGAACTGGAAAATGAACACATATAACACTAATCCAATAAACAATGTTTGGAGAAAATCACTCAATTCAGGCCAAATGCCAAAAGAAAAAACGCCAATCATTTTACAAAGCTGAAAAAAGAAAAACACAATCACTGCTATAAATAAAATCACCCAGGGCTTTCTATCGTTCATAGGAGCTGTTTTTTTTAAAAAAAGAATAGCAAACGCCAAAACAAACAAACCTATGAAAACATTTGCAATTCCAAGAATTTCTCTCCAAAACTCTAACATGTGAAGACCCCCGCAACCTATATTTAAAAATTTTTTTAAAATCAAGGGTGTGTCCCAAATATCTGTATTGCCCTAGAGCTCAATTGAGAGAAACACAACGTGGAACACGTTAAAGATATGTGTTTCTTCGGTAAAAAACTTAGACTGCAAAACAGCTAACAATATTTCGCAATACGAAAAAGAAAGACTTGAGACACACCCTAAAATCAACAAATGTCTTAAAGTAAGCGTCTGGAAGAGAATTTTTTTTAGGAGAATACTTGAATTCATTATTAGATTGTATTTACAAAGGAAAAGAAGACTTTAAATTAATAAATTAGAATATTTTAGTCTACTTAACGAAGCGAAATTAAAGACTTGAATCATAATTGATGTATGAACAAAATGTTTAGAACGATGCGTTCAATGAGTAAATTTTATATATACGATAAAAGTCTCACGATTTGTGCCTCCGTAGCTCAGCGGTAGAGCGCTACCTTGGTACGGCAGCGGCCAGGATATCTGAACGCAGCTAGCAAAAAGGTAGAGGTCGCGAGTTCAATTCTCGCCGGAGGCTTTCAAAAAAGAATGTTGAAAAAGAATACACAGGGATTGTAAGTGGAACTTGATGTTAAGCAAAAACAAAAACTAAAATTAATCATTCATAAGCATTCCAATAATTATGTGCATTTTTTACATCTATACGATGATATATCTAAGTTTTTACAAGAAGAACTAAAACCAAAGAATTCTATAAAAAAAGAAGTTATTATGTTGATGCAACAAATGCTCAAGTAATGAGAATTACTCTGTTTTTCTTTCCTTAAGCATTTGTTTAATTCTTTCTAAAATTTCTGTTAAGTGCGCACTCACAAATTTAATAGTTCCTGCTTGTTCATGACCTCCTCCATCGACATTAGCTTCCGGAAACTCTTTTTGCAGCCGTTCAATAATTTTTTGTACCGGAAGAACTAATTGATTAGCTCGAATAATAATCATATCAGACAAATGCCCTACAGAAACAACAGGACTATTTGAATAATCTTCTACAACTTTATCGTGAATTGCGCCGATAACTCTTCCAGGAGCGGGAAATGTGAATCTCAAAGTATATTTTTCCAAATCAATATGTGAAAAAATAACTCCGTTTATCTCTTGCGTTCTAAGATATGGGAGTGTTGATTGAAGTTGAGTTTCAGTTCCTTGTTTAACTTTTTCATTTATCATATCAACCAAATCAGGTTTTTTATAAATCTCTTCAAAAACACCTTTTCCAGGGTCAAACTTAAAATGATAAGCCATAAAATCAATAGCCACGCCCATCTTTCCTAACTCTTCTCTTGTTTTTCCTGCATTTTCAATATATCTTTTTGTTTCAGAAATATCGCATCTATCTGTTATGGCGGCAATCGCAGGCATTAAAGGATTATCAAAACCTTTGTAAATCATTCTACTAATTTCATAACAAAGCATTCCCGCGCTAGTTTGAGAATCCAAGCCATAAAGGTATGGATTAACATGGTCAACTAAATAAGGACAAACTGCCGTTTTTCCATTCACTAATTGGACAGGATTATGGTGGTCTATAACAATAACTTCAACACCCATCAAGCTCATGGTCTTCATACCAAAAACATCTTCTGGAGTGCTGCCATTATCTAAAACTAACAACAAAGGATTAATCTGATCAAATCCTTCAAGTCGCTTTATCATTGTCAAGTCTTTAAAAACATCAGTAACTTCATAAAAAGGGGCTTTACTAGGGCTTCTATAAAGATTATAACTGGGATCTACGCCTATTTCTTTCATCAAACCCTTTATTGACTGTTCAATAGCAAGTCCTGAATTTATTCCATCACTGTCATTGTGGTGCCTTATAATTATGGGTCTGTTATTAAGAACTGCTTTTCTTATTTTTTTAGCAACCCTTAACATGTGGTCTTTCATAATTTCAAACCTATCAGATTTAATACTAAAAGAAGTCCAATCAGGATTTGCTTTTTCATCAAGAATAGAATCAAAATCCTTTTCTTCCTTTTTTATTTTATCGATATCAATTTGAAGCTTTCCAGCTCGTTCACTGACTTTTCCTTCTATATAAACAACGTCGTTTTCCTCAAAATCAGAATCTTTAATTTTTGCATCTATCATGCCTGTTCCATCTGTAACAACAAATATTACTGGGCCTGGAACTACTTTTCTTGTAATCTTGACTATCCCTTTAAAGTAATCTCCTTCAGTAAGTTGAAAAACTTCTGCTTTAGAATCCTTTTTTTCATTATTTTTGCTATTATTAGCATTTTTTTTATTCATTTTTTTAACCTCTTGAAAAGAAATCTTTTTTCCATGGAATTCGTTCTTCCAAAGTCGACATCTCGTTCATGCCGATGCGCTTCTTTTCTCTTATATTTGTCTGAAAACAAGCATTATTTATAAATCTTTTGAAAATAATCGATATTTTACTTACTAATAAGTGATAAATATTTAAATGAATGGTTGCAACCCATATTATGATTAAATTAAATGAAGCAATTCTAAGCATAATACTAGCAACAACACCAATATCCTCAACAACAATAACACAAACAACGCCTCAAGAAGCAAACGCTAAACAACTACCAGTACAAACATACAAAAGCACAAACCCTGATAAATTAGCAAAGAAAATAACAAACACATACTACAAATACTTGGACGACAGACTAGATCAAGACAACATAAAAGAACTAAAAAAATCATTAAGAAAATCATTAAGCACAATAATTTACAAAGATGAAAATGCAATACTAGAAATAAAAGATAAAATACAAAACATAATCTACGATAAAAACGAAAAAGCCAAAAGCATCAGAGAATTCAAAAAAGACATAAACAAATTCATAAGAAAAATAGATGAAGAATCAAAAATAAACAATATACTAAAAGAATACTATTTAGAAAACACAATTAACAAATATATAGAAATAAAATCAGGAAATAAAACAACAAAAATAACAAAAAAAGAAAAAAAACAATTCAAGCAAATAGAAATAATAAACAAACTAAGAATGACAAGAGATTTTAATGAAAAAGAACTAAAATACTTAGCAACAAACAAAGACCAATTCGAAAGTAGGCTAAAAATCCTAAGAAAATTCTTGAATCAAAAACACAAAAACCCCGAGGAAACAATATATGAATATATAAAAAAGAAAAATCTAATAGAAAACGGATACTCGCTCATAGAAGCAAAACAAATAATATCTGGAAACTATGAAAAACTAACACTTACTGAAAAAATATTAAATCGTGCAAAAAAAGTCCTCAAACCGACAAACTTCTTAAACTTGTGTGAAAAATACGATACAGACCCAGCAAAAGAAATGGCAATAATTGCAACAGAATCAATGTTCAACCCAACAGCAACATCCTGGATGGGAGCATACGGTCTAAGACAGTTATTAAAAAGCACAGCAGAAAAACTAGGTGTAGATCGACATGACATAAATCAAAACTTGGAAGGAGGAATAATGCACATTAAAAATTCATATGAAGAACTTAAAGGAAAGGGATACAGCGAAGACGAACTATTCACTCTAGCACTAATAGATTACAACGCAGGACAAACAAACAGAAATAGATACTTAAAAACAGGATACTTGCCAGAAGAAACAAGAAAATACATACCAAAAGTAAAAAAATATTATGAACTATTCAAAGAAATAGACATAAAAACGCTACTGACAGAATAAAAACACAAAACTTAAAACAAAAATAAGACTTCTAACAACGCATGAAACAAAACAAAAAACTAAATATAATAATGATCATAATCATAACAATACTAATAATTGCAACAGGACTAAACAACTATGAAAAATACACGCTGCAAAATATTCCCAAAATAGAATGTGAACAGACAAATCAAATAAATAACTCAACACCATACATCCAAACATTCACTCAATATGTCTGTGAAAACTATAAAATAACACAAACGTTATTTACCAATAAAAAAACAGCGAAACTAGCATCGCAAAAAACAATACAAGAACAAGAAAATGTAAAAATAAAAAAATGCCATAAAGATAAAACAATATACAAATACGAAGAAGAAAACCCTTACTTAATAATACTTGAAAAAGAAGGATCAAGAAATGAAATTCAAACAAAAATACTGGTGCAAGACTACTCACTAACAACACTTATAGAAACAACTAATCAAAAAACAATAAATCAATATTCAAAATGTTAAAAATTAAGTATGTTGTAAATAAACAAACTTTTATAAATAAATTACCAGTTTCTAAAAGAAAAAAGACATAAATGCGGGGGTAGCAAAGCCTGGTCAAATGCGCAGGACTTAAGCTTCACCAAAAATGACACTCATACGTGTATGAGACATCCTGTCACTTAGTGTGTTCGAGGGTTCGAATCCCTTCCCCCGCACTCCTTTTTTTCTAAAAATAAAAAGAATGCACAAAACAATTTATTGCAATCTTAAAACAAAATTAAAAGAAAAAACAATACAAATAATCAAAAAATCTCATTTCAGCATTTTTTTTTAACAAATTATAAGATTCTTTGATTTTTTGCTGCAAAATTTTATTATATGCGCATAAAATAAATAAAAATTTATATACCTGCACTCATCAAGCAACAATATGGAACCAAGAATAATACAAGAATTAAGAGAAAAAGCTAAAAAACTTCAAAAAACAATAATTCTGCCAGAAGGCAATGACCAAAGAATACTGGAAGCAGCAAAAAAAATAACGGATATGAATTTAGCAAACATAATATTGACTGGGGACAAAGCAAACATAGAAAGAAAAGCAAGAATACACCAAATAAACTTAGAAAAAGTAAAAGTAATACAAGCAAAAGGAATAGAAGAAGGACTAAAATTACTAAAACAAGAAAAAGCAGACGGATTAGTAGGTGGGGCAACAATTACAACAGCGGAACTTTACAAAACAGCATTTAAAATAATAGGAAAAAAAAACAAAAAAGCATCCACATATTTTTTGATGGCAGAAGAAAAAAAATCATTTTTATTCACAGATTGCGCGTTAAATATAGACCCTGATGAAGAAATGCTAGCAGAAATAGCAACAGAAACTATAAGATCAGCAAAACAACTAAATATTATTCCAAGAGTAGCATTTCTTTCATTCAGCACGAAAGGATCTGCAAAACATCCCTGTTTAGAAAAAATAAAAAAAGCCGTGCAAATTACTAAAAAAAACCATAAAGAAATACCTATAGATGGAGAAATACAAGTAGATGCAGCAATAGAACCAATGATAGCAAAACAAAAAAATCCGAATTCTGAAATAAGAGGGAACTCAACAATACTAATTTTTCCAGACTTAAATTCTGGAAACATAGCGTACAAGTTAGTGGAAAGACTAGCAGGATATAAAGCAATAGGTCCAATAAGTCAAGGACTGAACAAACCAGTCAATGATTTAAGCAGAGGCTGCAAAGTAGACGACATAATAAATGTTGTTTGTATAACTGCAATCCAAGCAGGAAAATGAAAGGAAAACAAACAAATAAAAGCAAAATAATAACTGCATTACTTGTATTGACAATTCTTATTCTAACTAGTTGCACAACACAATACTTAGAAATGCAAAACATGGACATAGAATTCGAACAAGAAGACACGCAGCAAAACAATCAACAACAAACAAATCAAGCCACAAACCCAACAAATACACAAAACCATGAATACGCAACATCAGAAACTCTAAAAATCTCTCTTGCAACTTTAAAAGATTTTTACTCTGTTGGAGAACAAATAAAATTAACAGACCCTCCGGAGAAAGGTTTAACAGGAGATTCTGTTTCTGATTTTGAAACTCCAAAATATTCCGGATATATTGTTGAATTTGAAGAAGAACCTTTGGCTAAAGAATACTCTAGATTAAAAAAACTTGCAAAAGAAAATGAAAATTCTTTTTTAGAAGAAAACATTGAGGATAGATTAGAAAATTACAAATTAGATTTGGAAGAAAAACATGAACAAACAAAATCAGAAATTTTGCAAAAAACAAATAATGAAATAAAATCAAGTTATACAAAAGTGTTTAATGGAATAAGTTTAGATCTTTTACCTTCAGAAATTCAAGAAATAAAAAATATTGAAGGTGTGAAAAGAATCTATCCTGATTACGAAGTAACAGCCTTTTTAATGGATTCTATCCCCTTAATCAATGCTGACGATGTTTGGGAACTAGATGAGAATCTTAATCCTTGTTTGGAAGAAGAAAATTGTTTGACAGGTAAAGATGTAATTATTGGGATAATTGATACAGGAGTGGATTATACTCACAGAGATTTAGGAAGTTGTACGACAGAAGAATTTTTAGACGAAACTTGTGAAAAAGTTGTTGGGGGTTATGATTTTGTAAACGATGATGGAGATCCAATAGATGATCAGGGTCACGGAACACATGTTGCTTCAACTGCTGCTGGAAATGGGGTTTTGAAAGGTGTTGCTCCTGATGCAAAAATTTATGCATACAAAGTTTTGAATTCATTAGGAGGGGGTTCTTTAGGAAATGTTATCTCTGCAATTGAAAGAAGTTTAGATCCTAATGAAGATGGAGACTTTTCAGATAAATTGGATGTTATTAGTTTAAGTTTGGGAGGTTCTGGCAATCCAGATGATCCAATGAGTTCTGCAATTGATAATGTGGTAGATGCAGGAGTCGTTGCAGTCATAGCTTCAGGAAATTCTGGTCCAAATGAACGAAGCATTATGAGTCCTGGAAATGCAAGGAAAGCAATAACAGTTGGTGCAACGTATAAGAAAAATTATGATGGAAGTTACTGGGATTTTAATCCTCGTGTAGATCAGGTAACTTCTTTTAGTTCTAGAGGCCCTGTTCTTTGGGAAAATGAAGAAGGAAACATTATGGCGTTAATAAAACCCGATATCGTTGCTCCTGGAGCAATTATTTGTGCTGCAAGATATGATTCTATATTTCCTCCAGGAGAAAACGAATATTATTATCCCTGCTTAGATGAAGATCATGTCCAATTAGCAGGGACTTCTATGGCTACTCCAATTATTTCTGGAGCAGTTGCTTTGTTAAAACAAGCACATCCTACTTGGAATGCTTTCGACATGAAAGGCTCTTTAAGAAATAATGCTGTTTCTTTGAATCAAATAAGAACAATTCAAGGTAGTGGAAGAATTGATATTTTTGAATCTCTTTTAAATACAAATGATGAAAGCGCATTAGCTTTTTTAGATCAATTTCCCTATTTTTCGGAAGGAATTTTGGAAGTTAGAGGTACTGCAAAGGGAAATTTTGATTCCTACAAAGTCACTTATTCTAAAGAATCTTCTTTGAGTGGACCAAAATTAATCTGTGAGGGAACAGAAGAGATTATTGAAGGAGTTTTATGTCCTGAATTTGATACTACCCGTCTTATGGATGGAGACTATTCTTTACAGATTAATATTTACAAAGAAAATCAAATTGTTTCTAATGATATGAATATTTTTTCCATAAACAACCTTGAAATAATTTCTCCTAAAGAGCCTGGAGTTTATAGGTTCGGGGAGACTATTCCAATTTTTCTTAACATTTTAAATCCCTATTACGAATTATCTTCTTTCGAAGTATTTTCAATGGACAACTCACAAATTATAAATGCAGTAGGAATAACTCAAATAAATAAAACTTTTTTTTCTTGGGACACATCTCTTCTAGATCAGGAGGGTTTTTATATAATTAATTTTAATTTTAATTTTTTTGGAGAAACCTTTACCGAAAGCACCCCTATTCTATTTATTAGCTCTTCTTTGAAAGAAGGCTGGCCGAAAGAATTAGATTGGCAAGGAGGAACTTTTGGAGGAAATTCACAGGATTCTCTTATGCTTTTTAAAGATAAAACTTTTTTATCTTTTATCCCTAACAATAATAGAAATTCTTTTTCCTTTTACACTTTTGGAAATGAGAGTGTTTTTATCAAATCCTCTGAAAATAATTTGGAAGTAACATCAACTACAGAAGATTTTAGAGTTCTTGATAATACAGAGCAAAATTTTGATTTTTATTACTGGCCTGGAAAAGTTGAACCAGTTATAGAAGATTTGGAAGGAGATGGATCTAAAGAAATTTTGTTTTATTACGCGGGAAATCCTCTAAAAGTCTATGCATTTAAAGAAGATGGCTCTCGTTTAGAAGGCTTTCCAATCGAGGTTGATGTATATAGCCCTCCAGGATCTAACGGTGGACTTCCGGGAGGAAATATAGGCCCCCCCTCAGTTATAGATTTTAATAATGATGGTTTGAAAGAAATTGTCGTAAATGGAATTTATAATTTATTTGTCTATGATTTATCTGGGAGCCTTATTAGAAAGATTCCTTTAGAGATTTCTTCTCAGCCAAACAGTTTAATTGTTTTAAAAGATCTTAATGGAGATGGAAATATTGAAATACTCAAAGTTTATGATTCTTTTGAATTTGAAGGAGTTCCAGAAAGCGCTTTGAGATTGGCAGTTCTTGACTTAGATGGAAATTTTCTTCCAGGATGGCCAAAAATTGTGTATAATAAACAGTTTGGTAATGGTTCTTTCTCTTGCGGTATACTTGGCGGATATGAGACAAGCTCTCTTATTGCTAATTTAGACGATGATCCAGAATACGAGGTTGTTGTGCCTTCAACAAGAAATGTTTTTGACGAAGGAGTGTTTACTCTAGAAAATTGGCATTGCGAGGGAAGAATTTTTGCTTTTAATTTTGATGGCTCTCTAGTTGAAGGATTTCCTGTTAATGTAAATGGTTTTGCTCTTGAACCTGGAGTTATAGGTGATGTTGATTCAGATGGATATGATGAAATAATTTTTTATACTAATAAAATGAATCGCCCAAACGTTTTTGGAAATGGAGTTTATGTCCTCGAAGAAAATGGGTCTATAAAAACAGGTTGGCCTCAATTTGTTTCTTCAGGACATCTTTCAAGTCTTTCTTTATTTAAGCAAAGAGATTATCTTAACATTTCTATAAAAAAAGGTTTTTGGAACTATATCTTAGATAGAAATGGAAATGTTGTTTTTTCTGGAGGAGAACCAGTAAAATCAGTTCCCGTTCTTTTTGGAAAAATTGAGAACAATATTTATGGGTTTATAGGAAAATATTTTACTTTTAGAGGTTTAAGTCTTATTTATTTATCAAATTTCTCAGACAGCTCTATTGAAAAGAAAATTGTTTATCCAGAAATCAGTATGTATTCTGTTTTTGATCTTGAAGGAGATAATTTTAATGAATTAATATCTAGTTCTGTAAATTGGAACATTCGTAAAACTTTTATTCAGGTTTTTAATTTAGATTCTCCTTTTAGGGATGTAGAAATGGACTGGCCAATGTATCAACACGATTCCCAACATACAGGTTGTTATAATTGTGAAGATATCTCAGTCCCCCTTGGAAATCCAAGACCTCAATCAAAAATAGTTAATTCAGGAGATGTTGATGTACGAGGAATCTTAACTTTAGCTTTACAGAATAAAATTGAAAACCATTGGAGAAATATTCGCATTGTTACAAATGAAAAAGTAAATATTTCTGCAAATAATTTAATAAAACTAGATATTGGAAAATATTACGGATGGAATTTAAAAAATGTTTCTGTGGAATCCCCTGGAAAATACAGGGTTTATGGAAGTTTTCAATACGATGAAGTATTTATCGAAGATTCTTGGGAGTTTGAAGTTTTAGAAACTTCTAACTGAATAATTCTAAACATTTAATTTATTTTTTTATTGTGCGCTAGCGTAAGGAGTTTAATAAAAATAAATGCTTTGCATTTATTGTACACAAAAGCTTTGCTTTTGTCGTACCCCTATTTGCATAAAAATATTTGTTTATTTTTGTTGTATTAGAAACTATGTTTCTGTGCATTTAGGCTGGAGATACACAATCGACACTTTTCGTATCTTTGTGCGTTGGATACGCCTTTGCGTTTCTAAGCAGACTCGGAGCAGGGATTTTCATCATACTAGACAATTTCTAATCTTAAAAATTAATGTCAAAAACATAAACGTAACCATAACATAAATCACTCAATATACTTAGAAATAAAATATTTTTTAAACATGTGATTGGCAATGCCTACAATTAAAGCAACGATAAAAATCATCAACCAATCAATCCAAAGTAATGGAACTGTTCCAAAATAATTATTCAAAGGACTATAAATAACTAACAACTGCAAACTAAAGCTGACAAGAACAGCATAAATTAACCACTTATTGCTAAAAACGGAAAGATTATATTCAGACCTGATATTATGCAGTCTAACAATTTCTAAAACAACCAAACTTGTGAAAACAAGTGTTTGAGCTTTAGGCAGAGAACCAGTATTCGCAAAATCAAATCCTAAGCCCCAATCAAATAAAAACAAAACCCCTATTGTAATCCAAAAAGCAACAAAAACAATATTATAAATCATAGATTTGTCCATTATAGGATCATTTTTTTTCTTAGGAGGTCTATTCATCAAATCAGAAGGATTTGGATCTACACTTAAAGCCAAAGCAGGCAACCCATCAGTTACAAGATTAAGCCAAAGTATCATAATTGCAGTCATAGGCAATGGCCAACCAAAAATAATAGCAAAAAATATTACTAATACTTCGGCAACATTGCTAGATAATAAATAATTAACAAACTTCTTAATATTTTGGTAAATGCCTCTGCCTTCTTCGACAGCATTAACTATGCTGGTAAAATTATCATCTTGCAAAATCATGTCGCTAGCTTCTTTTGTAACATCAGTTCCAGTAATGCCCATACTGATTCCTAAATCCGCACTTTTAATTGCGGGGGCATCATTAACACCATCACCCGTCATAGCAACAACTTCACCAATGCCTTGCAGAATATCAACAATGGCCATTTTATGACTTGGTTCAACACGAGCAAAAACACCGACATTTCTAATAATTGTTTTTCTTTTTTCAGGAGATAATGCCATAAAATCCGAGCCAAGCATAGCATCTCCTTTAATACCTATCTCAGAAGCAATGCCTTTAGCAGTATTAATATTATCGCCTGTAATCATGATGACTCTAATGCCTGCTTCATAACATTTTTTAACAGCACTTTTTACTTCTCTATGAGGAGGATCTATCATTCCTTGTAAACCAATAAACACCAAGTCATCTTCAATAACATTAGAGGAATACTTTTTATACGCAAAACCTAAAACTCTCAAAGCTTTAAGGGCATATTCATCATTTTTATCTAAAATTTTCTTTCTTAGTGAAGAAGTTAATTTTTTTTCTTTTCCGTTAATTAAAATTTTTTTACATTTATTAAGCAATAATTCAGGAGCACCTTTGCTAAAAACAAATTTTCCCGACTTATTCTCAACAACAACACTCATCATTTTCCTCTTAGAATCAAAAGGTAACTCATTAACACGTTTATAACTCTTAAAAAATAAATCATGTGCCATACCACTTTTTTCTGCGCTAACAAGTAAAGCAGCTTCTGTAGGATCTCCTGTAATTCCTGAACTAGAAACACTAGCATTATTACAAAGAACGCCGCATCTAAAAAGTAACTTATCGTTTTCATTTAAAGAACCTTGGTGTGCAACGACTGCTCCATGTAAATCATACCCCAGACCCGTCAATTCAAATTCTTTATTATTTACAAAAGCAACACGCACAGTCATCTCATTTTTAGTTAAAGTTCCTGTCTTATCAGTGCAAATAATTGTTGCTTCTCCCAAACTTTCAACACTTGGCAACCTTCTGATAAGAGCATTTTTCTTTAGCATCTTCTTAACACCGATAGCTAAAGCAATAGTAACAACCGCGGGTAGCCCTTCAGGGACAGCAGCGACAGCTAAACTAACTGCAGTTAAAAGCCACTCTTTAGAAGCCAATAAAAAATCAATGATTGAACCTGAACCTAAAACTCCGAAAATATTATCTCTTATTTCACCTGCTAAAAAAATAACTAAACACAAAGCCAAAGTAATCCAAACAATCTTGCTACCAAGAACCTCAAGTTTTTTCTGAAGAGGAGTCATTTCTTTTTCAGTAGATGAAACCATATCTGCAATTTTTCCTAATTCTGTTTTCCTGCCTGTTTTAACAACCACAGCCAAAGAATTTCCTTTATTAATAGAAGTGCCTGAAAAAACCAAATTTTTACGATCTGCTAAAGATAAACCGCTTTTTAAAATACTAGAAAACTTATTTACAGACAAACTCTCTCCTGTCAAAATACTCTCAGACACGCCCAAACCATTAACTTCAATAAGTCTGGCATCAGCAGGAACTTTATTACCTTCCTCTAAAAAAATAATGTCTCCAGGAACTAAAAACTTAGAATCAATAACGCTTTTTTCTCCAGATCTAATAACAGTAGCCTTCAAACTTGTTAATTTTCTTAAACTTTCCAAACTCTTCTCTGCCTTATATTCTTGAATAAAACCAAAAATTGCATTAAACAATAAAATTATAAGGATGACGACGCCATCAACAAATTCTCCTGAGAGAAAACTAATTATTAATGCAAACAACAAAACATAAATAATGAATGATTTGAATTGAGAAATAAATAAGACAAATGGATTAATACCTTTATTATCAGCTAGAACATTCAAACCATGAATTTTTCTTAGTTTAACAACTTCTTGCTCAGAAAGACCACTTTTAGAAACATTAAAATGTTTCAAAACATCTTCAATGGACAAATCATAAAAATTCAAACCCTCACCTCTAAAATATAAAATATGACACAGACTTTTTAAAGGTTTTTAATTAGCTTATTAGCAACATAATTATTTTGTAAATTTTTAATGCGAAACTTTTTTACGCAAAATTAAATTTAGTTATTATGTTAACTAAAAAATAAGGATTTTTTAGAAAATTCCTTTTTTAGCTGAATAATGACCCACAAATTATATAAAATACATTACGATTCAAGAGTCTAGGTGGAAGAAATGAAAATAGGATTCGTGGGTTTGGGGAAAATGGGTTATAATATGGTTGAAAAACTTCTAGAAAAAGGTCATGAAGTCGTTGTATATAATAGAAGTCCTGAAAAAGTAGAAAAAATAAGTAAAGAAAAAGGAGCTATACCTTCAAAGAGTTATCAAGAACTAGTAAATAATTTAGAAAAACCAAGAATTATTTGGTTGATGACACCTCACAAAACAGTAGATGAAATAAAAAGCAAAATAGTGCCTTATTTAGAAGAAGGAGACTTACTAATAGATGGGGGAAATTCTAAGTATACAGAAACAATAAGGCGTTCAAAAGAACTTCAAGAAAAAAGAATACGATATTTTGATGTGGGAGTATCAGGAGGTCTAGCAGCAGCAAAAACAGGGTATTGTATGATGTGCGGAGGTGCTGAAATTGACTTTAATAAAATAGAGCCAATAATAAAAGCTATGTGCGTACCAAAGGGATATGGTTATTTTGGTCCAAGCGGTGCAGGGCATTATGTAAAAATGATTCATAATGGAATAGAATACGGAATGATGCAAGCTATAGGAGAAGGATTTCACGTCATAAGTGAAGGACCATTCAAAGAACTTGACATGGAAAAACTATCTGACTTGTGGAATAACGGAAGCATAATACGAGGGGCTTTAATGGAATGGGCTAGAGATGCATTCATACATCATCCGGGAATGAAAGACGTGGATGGATTTATCCCTCACAGTGGAGAAGGTCTATGGACTGTTGAAGAAGCAGAAAAAAATAATGTGGAAATACCCATAATAAAAAAAAGTTTGGAAATAAGAGAAAAATCAGAAACTAAAAAAAATTTTGCAACAAAAATAGTGTCTGTACTAAGAGATGAATTTGGGGGCCATGGAGTAAAAAAGAAAGAGAACAGATGATGAAACTACTAAAATATCCTAAAAGAGAAGAACTCATAAAACACGCTGCTTCATTCATAACAGATGAAATAGAATTTCTTGCCAATCAACAAGAAAAAATATTCATAGGCTTGGTTGGCGGAACAAGCACAGGAAAACTGTACGAAGAATTAACTAAAAAAAATATTAAATCATGGCAGAAATGTCATTTTTTCATATTAGACGAAAGATACGCACCTATAACTTCAAATGAAAGCAATTATAAAACAATAAAAGAAAAACTGCTAGAACCGCTATTAAACAAGAATTTGATACAAAATAAACATGTTCACAGAATAAAAACGGAATTATCAGGAGAAAAAGCAGCTTTTGATTACTCGAAAAAATTCGAAGAATTCGCAGGAAGAATAGACATAGCAATTCTGAGCAGTGGAGAAGATGGGCACGTAGCAGGAATATTTCCTGAAAAAGAATATACTGACAAACAAGCATACGAATACTTTGAAGATTCTCCTAAGCTTCCCAAAAAAAGAATAAGTATTGTTCCTGGAGCATTAGCAATGACAAAAACAGCATTCGTACTTTTTTTAGGAAAAGAGAAAAAACAAGCATTAAAATCATATCTTAACAATACAGAAAAAACAATACCGCAACAAATACTAGATGAAATAGAAAACACAATAATCGTAACAGATCAAAAATGAGATATCCAAGTAATAATGAATATGTGGAAAAAATGATAAACATAGTAATATTTGGAGGAACAGGAGATTTAACAAAAAGAAAATTAGCTCCTGCACTAAATAATTTAGCAACAAACAAAAAATACAAAATAAACCTCATAGGCGTAGGAAGAACAAATCTGGACAACCAACAATACGAAAAATATTTGAGCATACCAAAAAAAAACAAAAACCTTAAAATACAATACTTCAAAGGGGATGTATCTGATAAAAATTCAATGAAAAAATTCTACGAATTTGTGCATAAAGAAAAAGCAGATCAGACAATATATTATTTAGCTACATCATATAATTTATTTGATAAAATATTCAATATAGTAAAAGACTGTAAATATCAAAATATAAAACTGATGATAGAAAAACCTTTTGGCTCAGATTATAATTCATGGGAAAAATTAAACAAACTAATGAAAAAATATTTCACAAGAGAACAAATATACAAAGTAGATCATTACGTGGCAAAACAAACAATAGACAACATACTGCGCTTAAGATTATCAAACCCTTTTTTTGAAAACATATGGAATTCAAAATTCATAGACAAAATAAAAATAGTCTCAAAAGAAATTAACGGCGTTGAACAGAGATTAGAATACTATGATGGTTCTGGAGCAATAAAAGACATGATACAAAATCATTTATTACAAACAGCTTCATTAATCTTGATGGACCCGCCAAAAAATACTTATGCAGACGAAATAAGATACCAAAAAACAAGAGCAATAAAAAAACTCGAATTTGAAAAAGCCATCCTTGGTCAATATGAAGGATATGAAGAAGAAGTCGAAAAAAAATTAGGAAAAAAAACAAAAACAGAAACGTATTCAAAAATATTTTTTAAATCAAAAAGTAAAAGATGGGAAAACTCACAAATAATATTAGAAACAGGCAAAAAAATGAATAGTGATGAAGCATACATAGAACTAGAATTCAAAAAAGAACCCTGCACAATATACTGCGACTTTAATACTGCACCCAACAAGATAAGAATCGATATTCAACCAAGGCAAAATATATCATTAACAATAAATGCCAAAATGCCCGGAGAAACTCCGGACTTAAAACCAGTGCAAATGCTTTTTTGCCCTACATGTGAATTCAAAGGAAATACGCCGACAGCATACGAAACAATAATTGATGAATGTATAAAAGGAGAAAAAAGACTATTTATAAGAGCAACAGAACTAAACGAAAGCTGGAAACTTACAGATAAAATCATAAACAAAACAAAAAATAAAAAACTAATCAAATACAAAAAAGGAAGTGAAAGCATGAATTAATTTCATTAAAATATAAAAATAAACAACGATTCTCTAAAACTATGAGTTTTAAAACATATGCATCTATAGGAACTATTGTAACCTCTCTACTCGTGGGAGGCTGTAAATTAGGAGAAAAAAACAATACAGAACTTCTTTTGAAAACAGAAGAAACTTATAAAAATGTTCCTGCTCCAGGAAATGTGCCTGGCATTCTTGTTTTTACGATAGGAAGAATTATAGATAAGAATTCATTTGAATACGCAGTTTTTAAAACAACCAAAGACAAATATGCATACATAAAAATGAGTGATTGGAAAAACATAAAAGAAAGCTTGAAATATAAAGATACCTTAAAAGTCTCAGGATTTGGAAATAAGTATAGCATAAAAATTGGAAATGAAACCACAGACATAATAACACACAATACAAAATTTTAAGCATTAAAAATAAAAGAATATAAAAATAGCACCCACATTTCTAAGATTATGGAACTAAAACAAGTAATAATAGCAAGAAATGATCTTAAAATGCCAAAAGGAAAATTAGCTGCGCAAGTTGCTCATGGCAGCGTTCAGGCATTGATGCATTCAGATAAAAAATTAGTAGAAACATGGTCAAAACAAGGCATGAAAAAAACAGTGCTAAAAGTAGATTCTGAAAAAGAATTAAGAGAACTATTAGTTTTAGCAAAAAACGAAGGACTGGCTTGCGGACTAATAAATGATGCAGGAAGAACATTTTTAACACCTGGAACAACAACAGTTTTGGGAATAGGTCCTGATATCGAAGAAAAAATAGATAAAGTTACAGGACACCTTAAGTTGCTGTAAAAGAACTCAAATAACAACTAAGTTTTCCCTAAAAGAAAATATTCAGATTTAAAACTTGGAACTTTGAAAGATAATTTCTTTTATTGTGTGATTTTCCCTAGTACAAAAAAAGAGAATTATGTAAAGCCTGCAAGCAACATTTATAAACAAATCATAATAAGCTTTAAAAAGAAGCATTTATTCTTGAAAAACATGGAGGAAGAGAGTAAAACAATATTGGGGATGGCAGAATTTATAACAATAAAAGGTAAAGACAAAAGAAAACAACTAATCCTTCCTGCAAGAATAGACACTGGGGCAACTAGATCTGCAATACACACAGAATTTGTAAAAGAACTACAATTAGGTCCTGTAATAAAAGCAAGAAAAGTAAAAAATGCGAATGGAACAACAGTAAGACCTGTAATCGAAGTGGAATTAATAATAAAAAACAAAACACTAAGAGAAGAATTTACTGTGGCAGACAGAACACACATGAAATATCCTGTTCTGATAGGAAGAAACATACTAAAACATGATTTTTTAATAGATGTAACAAAAGATCCGACGAAAGATCCGGATCATAAATACCAAAAGAAAGTGATAGAATGGTTAAAGCAGCAATAATAAGTTTAGGAAGCGTAAGCAGTAAATGGACGTACGAAGCGATGAAAAAGTACTTTGACGAAGTAGAAGAAATACAATTAAAAGATATAGAAATAAATATATCTGGAAAAAAAGCAGAAATATTATACAAAGGAAATCCTCTTGATGAATATGATTGTATAATGCCAAAAGGAAGCTTTAGATACGCACAAATACTAAGAAGCCTAACAACTATATTAGAAGGAAAATGTTATATGCCTATAGATCCAAAAGCTTTCACAATTGCTCATGATAAATTACTCACACAATTAATGCTACAACAACACAGCATACCCATGCCAAGAACCTATATTTCATCAACTATAGAAGCTGCTAAAGAGCTACTTGGAACTATGAATTATCCTATAATAATGAAATTTCCCCAAGGAACTCAAGGAAAAGGAGTTATGTTTGCAGACTCATACGCATCAGCAGTAACAATACTTGACGCTGTAAGTAGTTTAAATCAGTCACTTATAGTCCAAGAATATATAGAAACTGAGTCAACAGATATACGCGCATTTGTAATAGGAGAAAAAGTAGTAGCATCAATGACAAGAAAAGGGAACACAAATGAAAAAAGATCAAACACGCACCAAGGCGGGATGGTTGAACAAATAGCTCTTGATGAGCAAACAAAAGAAATAGCTGTAAGGGCAGCAAAAGCAACGGGTGCAGAAATATGTGGGGTGGACATACTAGAAAGCATACGTGGTCCATTAGTAATAGAAACAAATATCAGTCCTGGATTACAAGGTATAACAAAAGCAACAAAAGTAGACATAGCAGATTTAATAGCAAAATATTTGTATAAAAAAACAGTTGAATTTTTAGAAACAAAAGATGGAAAAAATAAACAAAACGTAATGACTGAAATAGATAACGAAGGAAGCATAATAACAGGGTTAGATTATAGAGGAACAAGAATATTGTTGCCAGAAGTAGTAAGTAAGGCTGCAAGACTTGGAAGTGAAGATCAAGTAGAAATAAGAATAAAAAAAGGAAAAATAGTTATAGATAAATTTGAAGTGAATTAAAGTTCTTTTACATAAACAGTTAAACCAATCTTTTCATTTGGAAGGAGATATTTCCAAAAAAAAGTATTTTCTATTTCAGAATATTTCTTAAAACCATTTTTTAGCCAGAAAGTCTTGTTGTCATTAAGTTTTGTTTTCCACGTACCCGCACTTATTCTTTTACAACCATTTTTCTTCGCGTGTTTAAAAAACTCTTTCAAAAGCTTTGAACCTGTTCCTTTACCTCTTGCTTCAGGAAGAATATTGATATGAAGACTTCCTAAATTTTTAGGATATTTAATATTTATTTCATCAGATTTGCCAAATATTGCACTAATTATTACTTTAATATTCCAATTGCACCAGAATTTTCTGTCTTTCTTAGACATCCACAAAGATCTTGCTATTGTTTTGAATAATTTTGATAATAATTCTTTTCTATCATCGTGCCTAACATTTAGACATCCAAGCAAATAACCAACAACTTTTCTATTTTCTTCAGCAACAAAACAATTCTCAGGTTCTTCTTCCAAATAATATTTTATTTCTTCAGCAACATATTTTTTATTATCAATAAAACCTTTTAAAGATTTACCAAGAAAAAAAGTTTCAAACTGGATATTTTCAACAGCTTTTCTGTCTTTAGAATTATATTTGCGAATAAGCATAAGTCCATATTTTATAATCTATTATTAAAATATTTTTGTTTTTTTATAAATAGATTGGAATGATTGATAGGGCAATTATTAATAAAATATTTATGATTTATCAGAATATAATTTTTTAATTAACAAATATATGGCTTTATGGTCTCCATCCCTTATAGGATCTAACCAGTTTTTTGTTACCTTCAGAATTGATGTTTCTTTCTTATAATTATTTTCAACATCACTAATGTTCTCTTCAGACCCAACAAATCTTAGATTATGTGAAGGACCAAAAACTTTCTTAAAAATATATTCAGATCTTTTAATATGAGATTTTGATGTAATGACACAAATTTCCTGAATAGGCTTCAAATTCATAATCAATAACTTTGTATAATACGCGTTACCTATAGTATCTTTAGATTGCTCTTCTAAAATAATTTTATCTTCAGTTAGTCCGTTTAAAACCAAATATTTTTTAATAGCATTAGCTTCAGTTAATTTAGGTGTGAAATTCAAAGATATGCTATGATTTCCTGAAGCAATAATAAAATCATAATTTTCTTTTGAAAATTTTTTAAATGCTAGATCCGCTCTAGCTTTCACTTTAAAAGCTAAAGAACCATCACTCTTTAAAGAACCACCAAGAACAACTAAAATCTTCATTTCCCATTTTTAAATTCGGTTTTCTCACTTATTATTGCAGAGTTACCTGTAGGATCATCAAGAGTTATTTTTATTTTTTCAGAACCCATCATGACTTTGGTAAGTTTTTTTATTATATTTTTTGCTTTTTTCTTTTCAGAATCATCATCAGTATTATCCCTAATCTTTTCAACTTGAACTTTCATACGATTAAGAATGCCTTCTATATTTGTCACATATCCGTTACTTGCCTCGCCAGGTTCAATACTTCCAACGTGAGCAATTTTTATAGTAGCGCTACTAGATTTTACAACTCTAACTTTAAGATCTTCTTCGCACGTAACTTCAAAACTTGCTTTGACCGGACCCTTAGATTCGGAAGCTTCAACATCTGCTTTATGATATCCGCAGTCTTCATTTTCGCAGTCCATTGAAAAAATTATTAAATTCCCAAAAAACGGAACTTCTCTTTCAGCTTGTCTTAAAGTCAGTGTTTTCTTATTACAAAAAGGACAATGTTCTCCCTCTAAAACTTCCGAATTAAAATCTTCTACACTCATACACAGACGAACTTATTCATTTATTTAAAAATATTGTTGTTAAAGAAAACAACAAGGAAAAAGAAATAAAAATTTTTAAGAAAAATTAAGAAAAAAATAACTTAGTCATCAAAGTCCTTAGCTTCGCCAGAAGATCTATAGATTCCTGCAAAACTTGGCACAACAACAATATAATCCTCGCCAAAACCAGCAATGTCTCCGCCAATAGCTTCGATTGTCTTTTTTAATTTATTTATAGCTCTCTTTAGCTCAACCATATCTTTCTCCCGCAAAGGACCTATGTTTAACAAACAAATAGTGTATCCTTCTCTTAAGACTTCGATAACATTCTTAACATCAGTGAAATCATCAAGAACAAAAGGCCTTACCATAACACGCGAAGATGCTCCATGATCCATATCTGTATTCAATTCAACATACTCATCTTCTGTTTCGCCCTGATCTTCTTCATCATATCTTGTCTTTTTGAACGATTTAAGACTGAAAAACTTCTTCATACACATTCCCTCCAAATCAATTTAAGCTTAACAATGAACCCGAAGGCATTCATTAATTACCTCTACACAGGACTTAAATTTATTATTATTTAAACCTTTCGCTTCTAATCTAGTTGTTTGAACATATAAGGGCCTTTTAATTCATATCCAAGCTTTCTATAATATTCCCTTACACCAATACCTGATATTACCAAAATTTCATTTTTATTATTTGAAATAGCAATTTCTTCGGCTTTAGACATTAGTTTTTTACCAAATCCTTTATGTTGCGAATTACCAGCTTCATCTCCAATAGCAATTGCGGTTCCATAAACATGCAACTCTCTAATAATTGCTGTTTTATCATTAAATTCATCTCTTAAAGAACAAGAAGGTATTCTTAATCTGACAAATCCTAATAATTTATCATTAGCATCAACCAAACTAATAAAATACTCAATTCCTTTAGAAGCAGAATATTCAATAATTTCAAAATCTACAGGCTCTAAAATAGGATTTTTTCCTATTTCTCTTGAACGTATATCTTTTAAAACAATTCCTTTTTTCTTAATTTTTTCTTCTACTATTTGACGCAAATTATTCTTTTTAATACCATCAAAACTATACTTAACAGGAATATCTCTTTGCACCCTCATAATCCTACAATACTTAGGAACAAATCTGCAAGATTCCGCAATAATATCTGAAGCATCTTCAGTGTTTAAAGGTGTGTATTTGCCTTGCTTAAAATCTAAATAAAGCTTAGTGCCAGGCATAACCATTGTAGGATAGACCTTTAACATATCAGGTACATAATCCGAGTTTTCAAACAATTCCTTAAATGTTCTAATATCTTCTTCTTTACTAATGCCTGGAAGACCGGGCATCATATGGAAATTCAGTTTAAAACCTAAATCTCTAAGGATCTTAATGCTGTCTTTAGTGTCTTGCAAATTATGACCTCTATGTACTTCATTCAAGACATTTTCGTTTAATGTCTGAACCCCTAATTCCACTCTAGTACAACCAAGTTTCAACATTTGATTACCATGTTCTAACAACCCCCAATCAGGTTTTGTTTCAATAGTCAAACCAACACACCTAATGATTGTTGTCTCATTTTTCTTCTGCGCTTCAATCAAAGAACATCTTTTTTTCTCCTTTAAAGCAAGTAATTTTCTATGAATTTCATGTTGTCTATGCTTATCATTAATATTGCCTGGCAACAA
This sequence comes from Candidatus Woesearchaeota archaeon, assembly GCA_021735165.1. Lineage (NCBI taxonomy): Archaea > Nanobdellati > Candidatus Woesearchaeota > Candidatus Woesearchaeota archaeon. Next base: position 26,241 of record JAIPHP010000002.1, on the reverse strand, counting down.
AAAAAAATCTTTAAATTTTTCAATATCTAAATCATCCAAATTATGACCTTTCCCGGAAAAAAACAGTTCAGAAAAATCATTCATGGCTAAAAATGCATCTCTTACAAATTCATCTTGATATTCCTTAGAAAAACTAGGGAATGTACCCCCCATAATTATTAATTCAACTTTATCAGGGCTCTGGCCAATAGCTATATATTGCTCCAAACGATTCATAACTTGTAAATAAGCATCATAATTATTTCTAATACCTCGCATAGTTGCCGGCTCATTACCAGTATAAGACTGAGGAACGTTTCCAAAATAACTATCTGGTCCCCCAGGGCAATAAGTACACTTACCATGAGGACATCTAAAAGGAGCACTCATGATTGCAATAACTGCAACACCACTACCAGTTCTAACAGGTTTAGTAGTTAAAAAACGTCTAAAAAACGACAAATCTTCTTTGTCAACATTAAGTAAAATCTCAATATCAGTAGGGATAAACTTTAAACCATATTTCCTACACAAACTCACTTTAAATTTAGCAATTTCATCCTTATTAGGAGAATTATCTATCAAAAAAGACTTCAAATCCTCAAAATAAACATTTTTCAATTCCCCAAAATCATTATTTGTCATTAAAAAACAGAAAAAAACCGCAGTTTAAATAAGTATTGAACAATAAGTTTATATAAAATTACTGACAAACCAACATCATGAGTGAACAACCCGACTTTTCAAAGATGACCCCTCAAGAAATAGCAGAATACCAAAAAAAAAATTGTATATTCTGTAAAATAATAGCTGGAGAAATACCCTCAAAAAAAATATATGAAGACAAAGATTTCTACGGAATATTAGATATAAATCCTGCATCACAAGGACACATACTTCTACTACCAAAAGAACACGTTCAAGTAATGCCTCAAATGAAATCAGAAATAGTTGCAAATTTAGGAGAAACAATACAAAAAGTCTCAAAATTAATATTAGAAAGCTTAAATTGTAAAGGAACCAGCATATTCATAGCAAACGGAGCAATTGCAGGACAAAAAGCGCCACATTTCATAATACACATAATACCAAGAAATGATGATGATCAAGTACCTTTAAATCCCAAATTCGAAAAAATACCTGATCAACAATGGGCCGAATCTTATGAAAAAATGTACGAATCAATATATGGAAAAAAACCACAGACAGAAGAAGAAAAAACAAAGAATAAACAAGTAACATCAAAAAACAAAGAAACACAAGATGCAGATGATAAAAAAGAAGACGAGAACCTCAAAGAAAACGATGAAGACATGATTGAAACAAAAGAAAATGAACTCGACACTCAAGAAGAAAACAAAAAAGAAGAACAAGTAACATCAAAAAACAAAGAAACAGAATCACAAGAAAATTCAAAAGAAGATGAAACGATAAAAGAAGATGAAACCATAGAAAAAGAAGTAGATTTAGATAAAATATCAGAATTATTCAAATAAAAAAATGTATTCGGAAATAATATTAGAGGATGAAGAATTATTTGTAATACAACCACAAAATGCTATTACGAAAGGACATACAATAATAGTTCCTAAAGAAAAGTACACGATATTAGAGGAAGTGCCGAAAGATCTAATAAAAAAAATGTTGCAAACAGCAAACAAAATATCATCGATATTATTTGAAACAATGCAATGCCACGGAACAAATATATTGATACAAAACGGTACAGCTGCAGGACAGCAAAACCCGCAATTCTCAATAAACATACTGCCAAGATATGAAAATGACGATATAAATTTCGAATGGACTCCAAAACAAGCAACCCAACAAGAACTCGCAGAATCAGAACAACTCTTCAAAAATAGAGAAGATGAAGAAAATAAAAAGAAATATTTAGAAGAACAAAAAAATAAAACACAACCAAAAAAAGAAGAAGAAATAAAAGAAGACGATGAAAAAGAGAACTACCTAACAAAATCACTTTCAAGAACAGCCTAAAAAAACAGACTAAGCCACGCTCCAAAAAACAAACAAATCAAATAAGCAAACAAAAAACTAGGAACAAAAGGAACGCCTTCTCTAACATCGACAAAATCAACATTTTTTTTCAATAAAAAAATATCCTTCTTCTCCAAACCCGTTTTACTAGAAGAAAAAAATTTACCATTCTTTAACTTAACTTTACCAACAATCCAATCTCCTTCAACAAGACTATTCACAGGAATTCTTTTAACCATACAATACTTCTCCACGACCTTGGAAAAAAAATACAGATAAAAATACAACATACAAAACAAAAGTAAAGACCATAAAATCACCTTAAAAAACAAACCCAATCCTAAAAAAAACACTATTAAAATAAAAAAAACGAATGCTCCTAAAAACCAATTCTTAAAAGAATACAACTTAGAACTTTTAGTAAAATTAGCATAGCCTCTCAAAAAAACCTTGAAATTCTTAAAAACAAGAAAAAAACTCCAAATTAAACCCCATAACGCACCAACTAAAAAAATAGAAATAAAAAAAGAAATAAAAAAATTATCAAAAAATCTCAATCTAAATAAATCAACACCAAATAAAAAACCTAAAGCCATCAATAATTTAGCATCTCCACCGCCCCATTGACCAGTATAATAAAACAATAAACTAAAAACTAATGCGAACAAAAAACCAAAGATACCACTAACAAAAAACATATAATCATAAAAATAAGCTGATAAAAAAAGAGAATGAATAATTCCAAACGCAAATAAACAATAACTTAAAACATCAGGAACTTCTCTAATCCTAATATCTACAATACTTGCGATAACTAAAGCAAAAACAACAATCAACGAAACACCATCAAAAATAACCATAAAAACAATATCCAACTAAATATTTAAATACTTTACTCATCTACTAGAAAAAAATGATAATCCCCAACATTCTAAAAGGAAAAAATATGCCAAAACACCTCGCAATAACAACTCATAGAATAAGAAGCTGGGCATTAAAAAACAATAAAGACATAAAAGAGGCAACAAAACAAAACGTGAACAAAATAAAAGAACTAATAAAATTTCAACTAAAAAAAGACATACCTATACTAACAATAATGGTTTCAACACAAACAGAAGAAGAAATACAAGCACTAAATCAATTATTTTTAGAGTTATCTAAAGATGAAATAATACACCATAAAAAAGTAAGGATATACGCAACAGGAAACTGGTACGATGCAGAAGCTACAATGGTTGATCAAATAAAAAAAATGCTAGAAACAACAAAAGATTATGACAATTATTTCATAAATTTTTGCATAAGATATGATGGACAAAACGAAATACTAACAACTGCAAAATTATTAGTTAAAAAAACGATTTACCAAGAACTAAAAATAGATGATTTAACTAAGGACTCCTTCAAAGAAAATATGCCAACGAGTAATTTTATGCCCCCAGAAATCATAATAGATAACAATTGGAAGTACTCAGGATTACTACAATGGGACTCCCAAAATGCACATATAATATTAACAAACAAATTCTGGATGGACTATGACTTAGAAGAAATAAGTAAAATAATAGACCAATATAACAAATACAAAGAACAACAGGATTAAAACTCAATCAAACATTTTCAGAGATATAAACCCTAAAACCACCTTTCTTAACTAAACACTTAACATTACCGAAAACATCCTCCATTTTTTTCTCAAGAGTAAAACCGCCTTTATTGTGCCTGGCAACCAACTGCAAATTACCTCCTTTAACCAAATAATTTTTAGAATCTTCTATCAATTTAAAACAAACACGCCTTCCAGCTGCTATAGGAGGATTACTGATAATAACATCGAATTTATCATTAATTTTTTCAAACAAATCAGACTGAACAACTTTACCTTTTAATTTTAACAACTTCAGATTTTCCGCAGTAACTGAAATAGCTCTCAAATTTACATCGCTAAAAAATACATTTAAATCAGAAAATTTTCTTATTAAAGAAATACCTATAACTCCACAACCACAACCCAAGTCCAAAACTTTACTAAAATCTGAAATTACGGCGTTTTCAATTAAAAGCTTAGAAGCAAAATCTAATTCATCTCTGGAAAACAAACCACTAGCAGACCACAAAGAAAATGAATCTTCTTTTAAAAAAACGTTAATTTTAAACTTTTTTAAATCTGACGTAGGATTTTCAGAAAAATAATGATCCATTTTAATCCATCACACCAATAACATAAAATGCGAAAGTATCTGCTAATCGTAGAGTCTCATTCACGTCAGATCCCAACAATCTAACACAATAATCCTCATAATAAATGCCTGAAAGATTAGACATGCCTATTTCCACAACAAATCTCATAGGATTAGCAGTATCACAATTGGCAATAGTGCTATTAACACCTTCAAGTTTTTCAGTTAAAGCACTCTTAGTTCTGCCATCTGAAAAACCAACAACATGACTTAAAATCTTAGCAACTTCAATGCCTGACAACGCAAAAGAACCGCTGGTTAAAGCTTCAGGTCTTACGGAAACAAAAGCATTCCCTCCAAATTTATGAACAGTTCTCAAATCTTTAGTAATATTGCCATCAAAATAAACATCTTCTAAATCATATGGGTTATAATGGAACAAAGCAGATCTTACACCCGAAGGAGTATCAATAATAGTCTCCCAAAAACCATCAGACCTTAACTTAAATGTATAGTTATTGTAATTAATAGGCACAACAGATTCATTATATTCAACTACAGGGGATTCAAAAATAGAAAAAGACACAATAATAATGAACACCACTAAAACAAATAATAAAAAAACAAATTTCAAACTAACCTTTTTTTTATTTTTAACACTTTTACGTTTAATGTTTTTAGCTTTAACATCTTTAGGTTTAACATCTTCAGGGTTAGCATCTTCAATATTTACAACTTTATTCGTATCCCCTAATTTATTTTTAATTTTACTAGAATTATTTGTCTTAATTGCTTTCTTATCTTTAATGTTATCTTTAGAATCACTCATTCAAAATACCCCAATGAACATAAACCAAGTAATCCCTCAACAAAATCAAATCAGCAGCACTAACATACATATCAAAACAACCACTGATATTTGACGAATAAATACCTGCACTTGTAACATTATTTGGTTCGCCTGCATAAACAACGACAGAAGTACTATTACTAGCATCATCACAAGTAATAACTGTACCCTCATTAAACATATCAGTCTTTAAATATCCGCGCATAATAGGTCTATTAGTACTACTCATAATATCAGGAACTATTAAATCTAAATACTGTTGATACAAGGGTACTTGGCCATTGACAGGCAAAGGCTCAGATGAAAAATAAATGTTGTCCCCAAACAAGAAAGATTCTAAAAAATCCTCATCTAAAGAAAGTTTATTAACTTGATAAGGTGTCGAATAAAACGCAACCTCAAAACCATTAATCTTAGTAACATAAAAGTAATTGCCATTATTCTGACGAGTCTCAAAAGAATAATCCTCGTAGTCAAACCCACTAAAATCGGCATTAACAGGGGCATTATTATTGCTTAAAGCATATCCTGCCATGCTAAAAATCATTAAGCCAACCAAAATAATACCTATAATTATGCTATTTCTTTTCTTTTTCCTATCAGCTAATTCAGCTGAAGATAATTTTCTTTTACTCATAAAACAACAAAAACCAAATAATATTTATATACTTTGCGCAAACATAACATATAAAAAAGAAACAAAAATATCAAAAATAAAAAATGATGCCTGACAAACAGCTAAAAAAACAATTCAAAAAAGAAACAAGCAAAGACCCTAATAAATATTATGCTGTAAAAACACTAAAAAATGAAGGTTATATAAGAAAACAATGCAGTTGTAAAACATATTTTTACACGCACAACAAAGAAAGAACTACTTGTGGAGACCCATCGTGCAGTGGAGGATTCACATTTCTCTCAAAAAAAATATCAAGCAAAAGCATGAATTACATAGAAACTTGGAAGGAATTCTCAAAATTTTTCAAAGAAAAAGGTTACACTCCTATAGAAAGATACACTGTAGTTGCAAGATGGCGAGATGATACAGATTTCGTACAAGCAAGCATATACGATTTTCAACCTTACGTAGTAAATGGATCAATAGATCCTCCAGCAAACCCTTTAGTAGTTCCACAATTCTGTCTCAGATTTAACGATGTAGATAATGTAGGAATAACAATGAGCCATAATACAGGATTCGTAATGATAGGACAACACGCATTTCAGAAAAAAGAAGAATGGGATCAAGAAAAAGTATTTAAAGATCTCCTAGACTGGTTTCTAATAGGTGTTGGGATTCCTAAAGATGAACTAATATTACATGAAGATGCTTGGGCGGGTGGAGGCAACTTCGGACCTTGCATGGAATTCTTTTCAGGAGGAGTAGAACTTGGAAACCAAGTATATATGCTATTTGAACAAACAGAAGATGGTAACAAAGAACTAAATCTAAAAGTGCTAGATATGGGGATGGGTCAGGAAAGAGTAGCCTGGTTCACACAAGGTCAAGGAACTATGTATGATGTAGCATTCCCAACAGTAATAAAAAAATTAATCGAAAAAACAAAAATAGAATACGATGAAGAGTTCATAAAAAAATATGTGCCTCACGCCTCTTATTTAAATCTTGATGAAACAGAAAACGTTAACGAAGAATGGAATAAAGTAGCACAAAAATTAAACATGGATTTAGTCGAATTAAAAAATAAATTGTTGCCTTTAAGCGCTATGTATTCGGTAGCAGAACATTCAAGATCGCTGTTAATTGCGATAAGCGACGGAGCACTTCCTAGCAACGTAAAGGGAGGGTACAATTTAAGAGCAATACTAAGAAGAGCACTAAGTTTCATAGATAAATATTCTTGGGATATTGATTTAGGAGATGTTTGTCAATGGCATGCAAAATACTTAGAACCACAATACCCAGAACTAATTAAAAACATAAATCATGTAAGAAAAATTCTTGAGGTAGAAAAAAGAAAATACGATGAAAACAAAGAAAGAGGGAAAAAACTCATAGAAAAAGCAGTCAAAAAAGAAGTAACCACTCAAACACTAATAGAACTTTACGATAGTCATGGAATGAATCCTGAGGAAATAGAAAAAGAAGCAAAAAAACAAAATAAAGAAATAAAAATACCTGAAAACTTCTATTCTTTAGTTGCAGAAAAACACGAACAAAAAGAACAAATAACTCAAACAAAGAAAAAAGAAATTTTTCCTGTAAAAGAAGAATTAGAACCTACACAAATATTGTACTATGACCACTGGGATTATTTAGAGTTTAAAGCAAGGGTTTTAGAAATCATTCAGGATTATGTCATTCTTGATAAAACAGCATTTTATCCCACAAGTGGAGGCCAAATACACGACATAGGAACAATGAATGAAAAAGAAATTATAGATGTAATAAAACAAGGAAATTTAGTATTGCACAAAGTAAAGAATTTACAAGTAAAACCAGGAGATTTTGTTGAATGCAAAATAGACTATGCAAGAAGACAGCAACTAGCACAACATCACACAGCAACACATATAATGACTGGTTCTGCACGCAGAGTCTTAGGAGATCACATATGGCAAGCTGGAGCAAGCAAAAAACTTGAAAGTTCAAGACTAGACATAACTCATTACGAACAATTAACTGATCAAGAAATAAAAAAAATAGAGGAACTTGCAAATAAAATAGTTGAAGAGAATAGACCAATATACAAATCATTTATGAAGAGAAACCTTGCAGAAGCAAAATACTCTGTTAGAATATACCAAGGAGGCGCAGTGCCCGGAAAAGAATTGCGCATAGTAAACATAGAAGGATTTGATGTAGAAGCATGCGGAGGAACACATTTAGATGTAACTGGAGATGTAGGCCATATAAAAATATTAAGAACATCAAAGATACAGGACGGGATAGTAAGATTAGAATTTGTGGCAGGAAATGCGGCAGAAAAAGAATTTGAAAAAGAAAGAAAAATAATTGCGGAGTCAGAACAAATACTTGATTGTACAAAAAATAAAATACCTGCAAGAGCAGAAGAAATGTTTCAAAAATGGAAAAAAATAAAGAAAAACAAACTCGAAAAATTCAATCTTGAAAGTCAAGAAACCATAGATGGAAATGATGCTCAAATAATACAAAAAACAGCAGATATACTAAAAACTCAACCAGAACACATAATAAAAACATTAAAAAGGTTTAAAGAAGACATAAATAAAAAACTAAAACTATAACAAAAAACTAATTGTGCTAAAGTATAATAAAAATATAAAATCTGAAGATATAATGAAAATTTAAAAAATAAATAATAAAGCACGTAAAAATATTAAACAAAACAAATATTTTAACAGAACAAAAAAATAAATGAACTTTTCGTCAAATAATAGTTACTAAACACAAAAAAAAATTCTTGAGCTAAGGAAAAGCTTAAATACTAACACAATAAAAAAAGTAAACAACAATGATTGAATTAAACACTCTTCTAAACACAGAAATAAAAAACCGAATGGCTTCACAAAACAAATTAAAACTACACGTTCAATCATTCATATCAAAATATCAAATAAGAAAAAAAAATAAAATGAAATATCAAGAGAAAAAATTTCTGGAAGGCATAAAACAAAAAATGTTTTGGGAAACAATAACGACAATAGAAGAAATACTAAACCAAAAAAATAACACAATAGATTTAACAACAAAAGAAATAGAAGAAGCACTATATCTTAGCATAAACACAGCATTCATAGCAGAACCGATAAAAAGACTCAAAACCTCAAAAAAACCAAACACAACACTCTATGACATGCTAAAAAACATAAAAACACCAATATACTCAATATTAAACGATAAAATATACGAACACATAATAAATGGAAGATTCTGGGAAAATCTGTGTAGCACAAAATACAAAAAAGAAATGAACGACCAAGAACTCAAAGACAAGGAAGAACAAGAACAAATACTAAAAGAATACCTCAACAACGAAATACCTTTAGAAATAAAATTCATAAACGAAGGAATAGAACTACTGTATACCCAAACAGAAGAATTACCAATAATGGAATTTGAGACTCTAGACGAAATAGAAATAATGCAGTACGAGAAACTCATAAAAAAAATAGATGAACTAGACGAAAATAAAAAACCATATGAATACGATATGGCGCTGCTATTAACTCCGCTAGTAAATTACATACTAGATGAAGAATTAGAAAATAAAAAACTAACAGAAAGCAGCTACAAAATATTAGCTGAAAAAATACAAGACCCTCTATTCAAAAAATACGAAGACGAATACCCCCTAATGAGTCTATATTCTTCAAGAATAGAAAATGAATTAAAACACGAAATATATGAAACGATAAAATTAATAGAATATTTACCAAATAAACTAGACATATTGTATTTAACAGCAATAGAACAAGGAAATCCAAAGAACTGGCACAAAGTAATATCTGAAGAAATAGTAAAAATAGATGCCTGCAACTACAATATAAAAAAAATAATAATAGGAAAAACAAAAGATCAACAAAAACAAGGAAAAACAAATTAAATCAAATTTCTAATATTTCTCAAAGACAAATAACCAAACAACAACAAAACAACACCAACAAAAATAAAACTAGCACTTCTAGGCACAAACAAAACATCAATCAAAAAATAAGCAACACCTAAAAAAGCCAACAAAACACCAACAGCAACTATCAACAAACTAAAAGAATGACTAGCAATATCAAAAACCAATTTATCAACTCTTTTTTTAGTCAATTCAATAGTTTCATCAATTTCTTCTTTAATTTCTTCAACGACCTTACCGACTTCAGAACCAAGAATGGCTCTCTTAAAAGAACGCGCAGCAACACCAACAGTTCTTCTAATAATGCTTTCTTCTTCTTTTTTTCTCATAATAAAACAATTAAGACGCGTATTTAAATATATTTCTATATGAATTTGCTTTCACCCCTAAAAAATATTTAAAGAATTCTTCTATACTTGCTCATGTACGAAATCATTTAATGTAAACAATCCTAATGTTTGAGTGAAATTTTCAGTTTATCATCGTTTTTTAAGTAATGTAGAGGCCCAAAATGCTTTTGCGTTCTTGGAGTTGATATGTCTAATAAGTTCAACAACTGGTGAAGGTTTAATATTTATTTTATCAAGATCATCAATATTTTTCCATTGAAATTCTAATTCAGTTTCATTTGAAGATACTACATCCGAATCAATATCTTTGATATCAATAAGAAAAAAGTTTCCTATTTCATAATATTGTTTTCCTGAGTAATGAATAAAATCGTGTTCAATTGCTCCAATATATCTTATGATTGAAGAATCTTTATTCAATTCCTCTTTTATTTCTCTAATAAGAGCATCTTCACAACGTTCTCCTTTTTCCACTCTTCCTCCTGGTAAAAAATAGTGACATTCTCCTTTTTTATTCAGGATTAGAATTTGGTTTCCTCTAATACAAACGCCTCTAGTTACAAATTGTCTTACAATATTCATAAAAGAATAATTGGATTAGACACTTAATAAATTTATTGAAATATTTATAATTATCAGATAAATTGCTTAAATGTTTAATTGCACACAAAAGCTTTGCTTTTAGGGTGGAAATACACGAAGAAATCAGTTTTGATTTCTGTGCGCAAGAAACTTAGTTTCTTAGAAGACTCGGAGCAGGGATTTTCATTATTCGGCGTTTTACAATATAAATATTATAATTAAGTGTTTCGAATCTTTTTTATACTGATGGGCTCTGCGATGGCAAGTTAAAACGGGTCGCAACAAAGGAACTGTGAATGAAAAAATTATTTCTATTAAATCACAAAGAATTAACCTATTTTTTTATATGGCTTATCTGGACCGCCTATTACTTTAGTATATTTTTTCCCGTTTTTTTCATATACACCGACAGGATTTAAAACGCCGCCTTTTTTCTTTTCTGTATTATCCTTAGAAAGAAAATTTCCATAAGTTTCATGAAAAAAACCATTTTTTATACGTTTTCTAGCTTCTGCATTCATTATTTTTAATTCGTCTTCTGTTTCTTCTTTTTCGTTGCAGGTATTATCGATTGAGCTCATATTACGCTGTTAGCTAAGAGATTATATAATTCTTTCTAAAAATTATGATGTTAAGTGTTGCAGATGTTACTGCAAATTGTTGAAACATGAATAATGAACTCTGCGTCTATCATACCATTTTGGCATAATTTAAAGTATTTTTCAAATTTAAAAGCAATATTTAAATATTCTTCAGGCTAAAAATGAATTATGTCTATATTCAAAACACCACCAAAGCAATTAAATGCTAGATTGGTTAAGCATTTGAATCAATTAGCCGAAGCTGGTTTAAACATTTCTGATTTTGATAAGAAAAAAATTTTAAGATTGGAGGAAATTGATGTTCTGGTAATTCAAGATATTAATGAGTTTCATAAAAATAATATACATCACTATGACAAGATTTACACATATTTGCAAGCTTTAATGAAAGACCTAGAAAAAGTTGTAAATGAACCCAGTAAATATGATAAACAAGAAAAGAACCGGATAAAAGAACTCATTGAAGGAATAGCAAACATTGAGCAAAAGCCAAAACAAATCGATGAAAAAACTAGACAAGAAAGACGGGAACAGCTTAATCAAATGTATTACTCCTTAAATGAATATCCTGATTTAGAAAATGTTTTAATCAATAATTGGTCGCAAACGCTTGAAATAGCTAAAGCTGCAGGAGACCGTAAATACGATGTCTTCGTGCGAGGTTTGCCTTTAATGAAAGAATCCATTAATGAAAATAATTTACTATTTATTGGGCTACAAATGGCAGAACTATCTAAATCCTTGTGGATTCACTCACATGTATTAGAATTTTATTTGCCTGATATAAGGGAGATATTAAATGAAAAAACTTTGCCCTACATAGTAGAACTAGTAAAAGCCTTGGGGGTTGATCAAACAGAATCTGTTTTTAAACATTATTTGCCTGAACTGGTAGATATTCTTAATGAAAATACTTTGCCTGACATGGTAAAACTAGTAAAATCCTCGGGAGATCAAGCAGGAGAGGTCATAAGTTTTTGTTCATATCAAATAGAAAATATTCTTAATGAAAAAACTTTCCCCGACATAATAAAAATAGTAAAAGCCGCTGGAGACTATAGGCTCTTAGTCTTGGAAAAGGGTTTGTCTAAAATAAGAGATATACTAAACGAAAATAACTTACTATCAATAGGACTACAACTAGTAAAAATAGCCAAAGTCTCAGGAGACCAAGCAGAATCTGTACTCAAGAGTTTTTATTATGTAAAATTCAAAATCAACCAAAATAACGTACTATCTATAGGACTACAACTATCAGAATTATTCAAAGCCGAAGGGGAGTTATCAAAACATGTCCTTATGTTTGGGTTTCGTGAAATAAAAAATATTATTAACGAAAATAACATACTATCCATAGGACTATCACTAGCTGAACTAATCAAATACTTAAAATTCAACTCAATTAATTTCTTAAAATATTGGGGTTTGCATAAAATAAAAGACATACTTAACGAAAAAAAACTATTTTATTTAGCAGAAATATCTAAAGCCGCTGGAGACGAAAAAAACGGTTTTTTCTTTTATGGTTTGCTTGAAATAAAAGATGTGCTTACTGAAAAAACTTTGGCCTATTTAGTAGAAATAGCTAAGGTCATAAGAAGTGAAACACACAGTTTCTTTAATGATGGTTTGCTCGAAATAAAACCCGCACTTAATGAAAAAACTTTGCCATATTTAGTAGAGATGGTCAAATTAACAGGAGATCAAACAAACCACGTCTTCAAGCACGGTTTGTCTTCAATAAAAGAAATAATCAATGAAAAAACCCTCCCGCACATATTACAAATAGTCAAAGCTTCAAAAGAACATACAAAAGTGGTCTTTTGTGAGGGTTTGCCTACAATTAAATATATGATCAACGAAGAAAATCTACCAAAAATAACAGAATATTTTATACACATCTTACAAAAAACAAAAGGAGCGGAATGGGAAAATTTCAGTAAATTCGAGCTTCTACTACCGTATTTTAATCGATTTAAAATATTGACATTTCCATTACTAATAATTCCTACAGTAGAATCACAAGGACCTGCTTCATTCATATGCATAGAGTGTTATTCAGGAATTGCCAAATACGAAGGAGTATACAACGAAAAAGACCTGGAACTATTAGTATGGATTACAAGTAAAAAACAAAGAAAAGCACCAGACATATTACATAACCTAATTCTTGAAGGATTGAAACAAAACATCATACAAAAACCAATAAGCCATGATGCAGAAATAATAAAACAATTCCTTGAAAACAGTCCAGCTTACCTACTAGAAATCTACACAGAATTCAGAAACATCTATATAGGAACTCATGAAGATAAACATATACACTACGAAAAACTTTTCAAAGATGTAAAACAATTAAAAAAAGAAATTTTAGATGGCAATTTGACCAAGGATTATGACGAAAACATACTTCTAGGCACCTTATACTCTGTATTTGCACCAGAAGTAACTGTAGATAGACAACAATATAAACGAGCAATACAAAACAGGCAAGACAGACAAAGTGACATACCTGGAGAGCTAAATAAACTAAGCGGCTTAACAGTAAGAATATCTAAAGGAGGCTTTGTACTTAAAGAAGAAGTAAACACTCAATCATGGAACAACCTTGTAGAAGCAGTAACAGAAATCAACCAAAAACCAATACATATAGACCCAGCAGAAACCGGAATGCACATACTAACAGACTTTCTACACGGAGACCTGAGAAATAAACAAAAAGAATACCTAAAATACATATACTCCTACAACATACAACTAGGAAACCAACTACCAAGCTTTAGCAGTGAACATGAAACGCTGATGAAATACAAAGAATTCATAGGAGACAGACTAAGAAATGACTTGATATTATCCTTGTTATCAAAAGCACAAGAAAAATACAAAAACGAATTCCTAGTACTAACAAACACAAATAAAGATTACAGACAATTCGCAAAAACACTCTTTGGAATCTGGAAATCCAACATGAACAACAAAGAAAACAAAATCATAGAAATCATCAACTCAAAAGGATTCAACATCCAAGAGATTAACTGGCCAGAAAACATCGACGTAGATCAAATAAACCAATTCCTAATACAAAACTCTTCAAACATAATAGATAAAAGCCTAGTACAACAAATATTTAATCAATTATATGGAGAACAATACGAAAATATGCAAAAAGAGATGACAAAATTCGAATTCAAAAAAGAAGGACGAAGCCTAACAGGCACACCCTTCAAATTCATACTAACCAAACACAAAATGCACTCAGTAGCAATGTTCAACTTCGGAGTATGCGTTGCAATAGACGACAAACTATGGAATCAACCAGATATGTGGCTAATGATAATACTTGACGAAGAACAAAATGCGTGCGGAGGAGTAATCTATCGAACCATACAAGAACAAGGAAACACTTATTTAATAGCATCAATACAACCCTCATCAAGTATCCTTGCAAGCGTATCACCAGACAACCTATACAAAAAAATTATACAATACTCAAAAACCATGGTAAAAAAACTAGGCTACACCTCTCTACTAATACCAACAAGCTCAACAATACACAGCAACAGAGGCTCAATTCAAGAACTCATCAACGCCCAACAATACCCTCAAATAACACTAAAACAAGAATACGCCTTCTCATACAGTCCATACCACTACACATACCAACAATTCTACATAGTTTAAACCCAATAAAAATACCAAAATGATTAAGTGGACTCACACGAACGATGAGACGAAACAGGTCACAACAAAGGGACAGCTGGGTGTCTACATTTGGCTGTTTTTGTAGTCACCTATTCTTTTATTATCTCACTTATCTTATTTATGAATTTCTTAGCATTTGAGAGTATTTCATCTACTCTTCTTTCTGTGTAGCTTGGTCTTGCTTGGTATCTTGCAGTACTACTTTCTTTTCTTGCGTCTTCAAAATATGTTACATATTCATCTTCGAATATTTTATGAGTTTGATTTAGTATTTCTAAGTCTTCTTTTTCTAATTCATCAGGCACTAATAAATGTCCTAACGCTATTTGCGCTGATTCGTGTGTTTTTACTTCGTAGCCTTTTTTTAGAAGTATTGCTTTTGTTGCATAAAGCATTGCGTAGTACGCAATTGTTATCGACCATTGTAGCCAATAGATTTTTTCTGGAGTTTTAGATGGATTTCTTTGATTTATTGCGATTAGTAAACTTGCCTCTGCTTTTTTAAAGAATAGATTTATTTTGAAAGTTGATGTTGATTTAACTATTAAGTGTTGTCCTTTTAGTTCTTTAAATTTTTCTTCATATTTTTCTTTTATAAATTCCATTTTCAACTAGCCTCCAAAAATCTGAAAATCCCGATAGCAAAATATGAGCTTTTAGTGCTTGTTTTCCTACATTTTCTTCTTTATCCTTCAACATATCTATGAATTCTTTTTCTGTAAAAAACATAGGATTTATTTTTATATCGTAAAGCATTTCTAAATCAGAGAAACTTACTGTTTTTTCTCCAGTTTTGTTAATTATCATCAAATCAACATCGCTAGTTTTATTTTGTGTTTCTTTGGCATAACTTCCAAAGATTAGAGTTATATCTTTAGATTTTTCTTCAATTCTTTTTATTATGTGGTGCTTTTTTATGAATTCAAGTTTTTCTTCGTAGGACGCTATTGTCAAGTATGCTTTCGTAATTTCGTTCCATTTAATCTTAATTAATTTAGATTTCCCTTTGCTTTCTATTTCTGTTGTGTCTTGCATTTTAGCAACAGTTCTGTGAAGAGATGCGTAGGGTATATTGATAGATTTACTTAAATCTAGCAAAGTAAATGTTTCTCCTTTATTTGCTAAGTATAAAATAATTTTTAGCTTATTATCCATATTTGGTTAATATTATCCATATTTGATATATAAATGTTTTGGTAAAACAGACTTCGTCGTAGGGCTTCATGCCCTACTGGAGATTGCGTTCAAAAAGCGAAACTTTTGATGGACTCTGCGATGTGGAGTTAAGACAGGTCACTGAGAGGAGATAGTCACATAACAATAATTTTTACCCTTTATTTTTATATAAGTTGATACAAAGGGTAAAAATTAAATTTTTTTAAATTCAAAAATACCAAATTACCCTTTATTTATATATTCGTCTATTTAAAGGGTAAGATTTATATATTTAGACATTATACTTGATTAAAGATGGTATTTATTTATAAAAAAAGCATAGGAAATAAAGAATATTATTATCTTAGAGCTTCTTTAACAAAAAATGGAAAACAAATAACAAAAGACATAGCATACTTAGGAAATAATCCATCAAAAATCAAAGAAAAATTAGCTCTCCTTCCACAAATTCATCAAAAAGAAATAAGAAAAACCTACAAAACTATTCATAAATTCTTGGAAGTGAACCATTATTTAGAAAAAATAAAGAAAGAAAAATTAAAAAAAGATCAGTATTTGGATGAATCATTAAATGTTGTCGAAGCATGCAAACTTCACTGGAACAACGTTTTTCAAAAATTAGATATTAATTCTAAAGATGAATTGCTTAATGATTTTGTAGTTTCTTTTTCTTATAATACAACTTCCTTAGAAGGAAACACAATAACTCTAAAGGAAGCAGAAAATTTACTAATCAATCAAAAAACTCCTAAAGATAGAACTCTTAGAGAAGTATATGATTTACAAAATACAAGAGTGGTTTTTTTTAAGTATTATGAAAAAATTCCAAACGTCCTTACTCATGACGTAATTCAAGACGTTCATTCGCTTTTGATTGACAAAATTGATGTGCGAAAAGGTTATAGAACACAAGATATTAGAGTTACCAAAACTCGATTTAAATCAAGTCCGGCACAATATGTAAAAACAGACATGACTCTTCTTCTAAAATGGCTCAGGGAGCATAAAAATAAATTGCACCCTTTAGTTTTAGCAACAATATTTCATCACAAGTTTGAAAAAATACATCCCTTTTTTGATGGTAATGGAAGAACAGGAAGGTTGCTTGCAAACATAATTTTGTTACAAAATAATTATCCTCCTTTAATCATACGAAAAAAGAACAGAAAAAAATATTTAGATGCATTATCAAAAGCAGATATTCTTGACTTAAATTCTTCAAGTATAGATGGATATTCTGCTCTAGTAAAATTTAGTGCAAATGAATTTGTTGAAAATTACTGGAACACATTTCTTTAATACATACATGCGATGTGGAGTTAAAACAGGTCACTGAGATGGGACAGTGATTTATCTTAATTTGTTTTTATATTCAGGATATAATTCTAGGAGTTTTTCTTGTGCTTGGGCAAAGAAAATAACTGCAGAGTATTACAGGGGATGGTATGCCTGAATAACTTATGAGTTTAAGTTCCTGCAATGTGGCCTGATGGCTAAATGGACAAGTTGGGATTTGAACCCAAAATCTCTTCGTTGCGAACGAAGCATTCTACCAGATTGAACTACTTGCCCGTAACCAGTTTTTCTGTTCATTTCTCACTTAAGAGTGCTTAAATTAGATAATTTTAAATATGTTTTGGGATTAGCTAATACATGGGGGACAAAATCTATTTATCTAAGAAGGATAATTGTGAAGCAGATATACACGTTGAGAAAGCGATTATTCTTGCACATGAATATCATTTTAAATATCCTGAGAACTACTTAGGATTGCTTGCATGGAGACCAAATCCAGGTGTAAAAGAAGCTATCCACATTTCGCCAATTCTAGCATCAGTATTAGATGAACTTTCCGATTTCAAAGAAGGAACTACACGTGTAAAAGAACAGCATGAGTGGAACATTGAGAGCATTAAAAGAGAATCGACTGCTAACATTGAATTTGGCATGATGCTGGACGACTTTGTGAACGCATTATACCATAAGAACGAATTTGTTTTTCTTAATCATGAAATAATTTTTCCTGTCCTATCAATGGAAGGATTAAATAAAACGCTTGAAAGTAAAGAAGATATTTATGATAATGATATTCATTACGCACAAGATTATAAATATCCAACTTTGAAAAAAGAACTAATAAAATATCTTTTGAACGAGATTCTTATAAATGGAAACACATTTGAAATAGACAACTTTTTCTACCACCCTAAGAAATTTGAAGGAAAACAGATTAAGTTTTCCTGGAAATGGAATGGATTTTTTAGAAGCAGGCATTATGGGTGAGTGGGAAGATAACATTAAGGAAGCAATTGATAAAGCAAATTCATACAGTAGCATAATTCCTGATGGAACGCCTCCCCTAGTGAAACAGTTAGCAAAAGAGGGTCTCTACAATTTGATTGAACAAAATTATGAGGAACACATGAAAAAATTACCTCTTCACGAATCCCATCAAAAAAAGTATGCCCGATACTTACAAGCTGAATTCTAAAACTGGACTCTGCGGGATTTGAACCCGCGGCCTCCCGATCTTTGGACAACAATTTTTCTGGCCGCGTCATGATTTCTGAACACAGCTTACCGTTGTATGCCAACCGAGCGCTCTACCGAACTGAGCTAAGAGCCCAAAATGTATGTGTGGGCTTGACCAAAGGGAAACCCACCTTGGTACCAATGGACGAAACCACTGGAGCTTATAGCCCGAATTTTTTCTTTTCCTTGTTTACAATCAAAGTTTTTATAAATCTTGCCTTGTTATCTTAGCCCATGGATGATGAAGTCTTATTGTTGATCAAAAAGTTGGCGTTATTAAACGCGGTCAAGCATAATGGTAAGGCTAATCCTGGTGCTATTGTTGGAGGCGTTATTGGTACATTTCCTGATTTAAGGTCTCAGATAAAGCAGGTAATGCCTAAGATTAATGAACTTGTTGCTGAAATTAATTCTTTGGATTTTGAGTCTCAGGAGAAGCAATTGCTTGAAATTGATCCTGATGCTCTTGAAAACAAGAATGAGAAAAGGGGTATTTTTGATTTTCTTAATATTAAAGAGGGTGAACAGATAATTACTGCGTTTCCTCCAGGTCCTGAGAAATATCCTCATATTGGTCATGCAAAGGCGTGTCTTGTTAATTATTTGTTGGCTAAATCGTATAATGGTAAATTTATTTTGAGGTTTGAGGATACTAATCCGGATCTTGTTAGGAGCGAGTTTTATGATATTATGCAGGAGGATTTTAAGTGGTTGGGTGTTGAGTGGGATGATCTTGTTTATGCTTCAGATTATATGGATTTGTATTATGGTCATTGTGAAAAATTGATTAGGTCAGGGGATGTTTATGTTTGTGATTGTTCTCCTGAGGAAATTAAGAAAGGTAGGGAGACTGGCGAGTCTTGTTCTTGTAGGGGTTTGTCTGTTGAAGATAATTTGAAGCGTTGGGCGGAGATGATGTTGTCTGCTCAGGGTTCTTTTATTGCTCGTTTAAAGATTGATTTAAAGCATAAGAATTCTACGATGAGAGATCCTACTATTTTTAGGATTATTGATAAGGAGCATGCTCGACAAGGCAAAAAATATAGGGTTTGGCCTAATTATGATTTTCAGAATTCTATAATGGATGGTTTCTTGAAGGTTACTCATAGGATTAGGAGTAAGGAGTTTGAGATGAGGAATGAGTTGCAGAGGTATTTGCAGAATTTGTTAGGTTATAATGAGACTAATATTTTTGAGTTTGGAAGGTTTAATCTTAAAGGTGTTGAGGCTTCAGGAAGAATTATAAGGGAAAAAGTTAATTTAGGAGAACTTATTGGTTGGGATGATCCTTCTTTGACTACGCTAAGAGCTCTTAGAAGAAGGGGTTTTTTGGCTGAGGCAATCAAGAATTTTGTTATTAGTACAGGGATTACTAAGAATGAGCCTGTGCTTACGTGGGATGATTTGATTTTACATAATAAGCGTTTGCTTGATGCGAGTGCTAATAGGTATTTTTTTGTGGATTCTCCTGTTGATGTTCGTGTTAGTGGTGCTCCTCATAAGGAGTTTAGTTTGAATTTGAATCCTTCTATTAAGGGTGGTGAGCGAAAGTTTGTTAGTAATGATTTTTTCTTTATTTCCAAAAATGATTTTAATGAGTTAGAGGAAGGTTCTTTGTATAGGTTTATGGAGTGTTTTAATGTAAGGTATTTGGCGGGTTCTGTTTTGGAGTTTGTTGATGAGGATATTGATACTTATAGGCGAAGTGGTGTTGGTATGCTTCATTATTTGCCTAAGGATATGGATCTTGTTAGTGTTAGTGTTTTGATGCCTGATAAGTCTGTTAAAAAAGGTTTTGCGGAGCCTTTAGTTAGAAATGTTTCTGTTGGGGATGTTGTTCAGTTTGAGAGGTTTGGGTTTTGTCGTTTGGATAATAAAGAAAATTTTAGTTTTTGGTTTACTCATTGAGAATTTTTTGTATTTGTTTTAGGTCTCCTGTTACCAGTATTTTGTTGTTTGAGTTTATTGTGTCGTAGTTTTTTTTTCCAGTTTCCGTTGAGTCCGTCTATGAATGTTATGTCGTATTGTGTTTTTTGTAATGTTGTGTATGTGTTTGTGTTGTGGTTGTTTTTTATGTTTTGTATTATTTGTTGTGTTATTTTTTTGTTTTGTGTTAGTATGTATATGTCTGTTTTGTGGTTTTTTATTGTGTGTTCGTAGTATTTTTGGATATCTTCGTTATTGTCTTCTAAAATTGCGATTTTCATATACTACGTTGCAGTGGGTTTATTTATAAGTTTTTTTTCTTTTTTTCGATATGTTTATAAATAATTGTTGGATATTTAGTTATTAGAATATTTATCGGAGGGATAATATGAGTGATTCAGTTGTAGTGAAATCAAAAGTTAAGGAGTTAGTTACTGGTTATAATTTGGCAAGTGATTTTGCTGATGCTCTTGATGAGAAAGTAAAGCAGCTTGTTAAAGAGGCTGTTAGAAGAGCTGAGGGTAATAGCAGAAAGACTGTTATGGCTAAAGATTTATAATTTGTTTTTTTTAATTTATTTTTTGTTGTATTTCTCTTACTATTGTTTTTAGGTTTAATATTTTTTGTTGTATTCTTATTGATTGTAGTAAATTGACGTGTTTATTTTTTAGGAGGTCGTACATAAGTTTTTCTGCGATTTGTATTTCTTTATTTATTGCTCTTATGTTTTCTTTTTTTTGTTCGTTTTCTTTTGTTATTAGCACGTATTCTTTTTTTAGTCTTTTTAGGTAGTTTGTGATTTTTTGTTTGTTCATTTTTTTAGAATAAGCCGAGTATTTTTTTATGTTTTTTTTCTGGTTGCGGTTTGTTTATTTGGCTGAAATTAGGGTTTTTTTGTTCAAGGGGTGTTTGTTGAAAGTTAGGTTTTGGCAAGTTATAGTTATCGTAGGGTTCTGAGTTTTGAGTGTTGTTGTTTGGTGGTCTGATTTGGTTGTTTGGATATGGTTCTTGTCCGTATGGGTTTTGATTGTATTTATCTTGTTGCGTTAGGTCTATTTTTGAATTATTTTCGTCATTGTATTGGAATTGGTCGTAGTATGGGTCTTGCATTTCTTGATCTGGTGTTTGTTGAGGGTGTGTTTGATTTTCTAAGTAGGGGTTTTGTGTGTTTTGGTTCGTAGTTGTTTGTTCTAGTTGTTCTTTTAGTTGTTGGTTTTCTTTTTTTAGTATATTTATTTCATCTGTATCTGTTGTTAGTTCTTCTTGTGCATGTTCAAATATTTTTGTTAGGGTTGTTATTGACGCGTTTAGTCTTTCCATGGAGTTAATTAGAATTTTTTGATCTTGTCCTAATATTGAGTTGTTTTTTTTAATATCGTCTAGTTCATTTCTTAGTTTTTGTATTTCTTCGTGTGGTAGAAGTTCGTATTCGTCCATAAGATAACCTCTTTTTTTATTTAATTTATTTTTTATTATTTAAATGTTATCTATATCTGGTTGATTTTGTTGTTTGTTGTTTGTGTTTGCTAGTATTACATCATCTATTCTTAGTATCATTGTCGCAACTTCTGTGCTGCTCATTATTGCTTGTGTTTTTGTTTTTAATGGTTCTATTATTCCTGCTTCCCATGCATCTATAACTTTTCCCGTTGTTATATTTATTCCTGGCCAAGTTATTTTGTTTAGGTTGCTGTTTAGCTCTGTTAGTACGTCTATTGGGTCAAGTCCCGCGTTTTCTGCTAGTGTTTTTGGTATTATTTCTAATGATTCTGAGAATGCTTGTACAGCTAGCTGTTCTCTTCCGTTTAGTTCTTGAGAGTATTCTTTTAGTTTTTTGCTTAGTAGAATTTCTGTTGATGCTGCGCCTCCTACTGCTTTTTTTTCTTTTAATGCGGTTGCTATGTCTCCTAGTGCGTCTTCTGCGGCTCGTGCAGCTTCTTCTACTATGTGTGTTGTTGTTCCTCGCACTAGTATGGTTACTATTTTTGTATTTGTGCAGTCTTCTATGTATGTCATGTGTTCTTCGTTTACTTTCACTTCTTTTATTGTTCCTGCGGTTCCTAGGTCTTCTGGTTTTATATCGTTTATGTCTGAGATTAGTGATGCTCCTGTTGCTTGAGCTATTTTTGCCATATCGCTTTTTTTAACTCTTCTGCACGCATATATTCCTTTTTTTTGTAGTAGGTGTTGAGCTAAGTCATCTATTCCTTTTTGGCAAAAGATTACGTTTGCGTTTGTTTCTGTTATTTTGTTTATCATGTTTTTTATCATTTTTTCTTCTACGTCTAGGAATTCTTGTATTTTTGCGGGGTCATTTATTGTTATTTTTGTGTCTATATCTGTGCTTTTTACTTCTATAGGGCTTTCTATTAGTGCTATTTTTGCATTAGTTATTTTTTTTGGCATTGAGCTGTGTGTTTTTTCTTTGTCTATCACCAAGCCTTTTATTAGTTCTGAGTCTTTTATTGTTGTTCCTGTCTTTTTTTGGATGATTATTTTTTCTCTTAAACTCTCTGTTTCGTTGCTAAGTATTTTTGTTGCTTTTATTAGTAGTTTGCTAAGTGTTTCTTTTGAGTCTTCAGAGCCTTTTCCAGTCATTGCGGTTTCACATATTTTTTTTAGTGTTTCTTCATCTGTGTCTTTTGCCATGTTGTTTAGTATTTTTATGGATTGTTCGGCAGCCATCTGGTATCCTTTTGTTATTATTGTTGCATGTATATTTTGGTCAAGTAGTTGTTCTGCTTTTCTTAGTAGTTCTCCTGCTAGTATTACTGCAGTTGTTGTTCCATCTCCAACTTCTTCTTCTTGTGTTTTTGCTACTTCTATAATCATTTTTGCAGCGGGATGCTCTACATCCATTTCTTTTAGAATTGTTACTCCGTCGTTTGTTACTATTATTTCTCCTAGTGTGTCTACTAGCATTTTATCCATGCCTTTTGGTCCTAGTGTTGTTCTTACGGCTTCGGCTACTAGTTTTGCTGCTAATATGTTCATTCTTTGCGCGGTTTTACCAGTGTTTCTTTGTGAATTTTCGGATAGTATTGTATCGTTTGAATTGTTATTTTTCATGTTTTCTCCACCTTTTTGGAGAAATGTTTGTTTGTTTATATACCTTTTTATGTTTCTTTTTTTTGTTATTTAATGAAAATTTAATAGAAATTTTTATATTGTAGTTGTTTTTTTGTTTATTTTATGATAATTTCAGTTTCTGGAACACCAGGTAGTGGTAAGAGTACTGTTTGTGATATTGTTGCTAAAAATTTGGGGTTGTCTAGAAAGTCTGCGGGTTTTTTTATGAGGTCAATTGCTAAAAAAAAGGGTTTGACTTTGTTAGAGTCTGCTAGGTTAGCTGTTGAGGATCCGAGTTTTGATAGGACTGTTGATAATGCTTTGAGGGATTGGGGTAGGGAGAATGATGATTTTGTTGTTGATTCTAGGTTAGCATTTTATTTTATTCCTACTAGTTTTAAGGTTTTTTTGAAGTGTAATTTGGAGGTTGCTGCTCAGAGAATTTTTTCTGATAAAAATCAGATTCGAAAAAATGAAGCTGATAATTCTTCTGTTAAGGATACTTTAAAACATGTTGTTGAGCGTGAGGATCTTGAGCGAAAGAGGTATTTGAAGTATTATGGTGTTGATTTTTTGGATGAGTCTCATTACGATTTAGTTGTGGATACTGTTAATCTTTCTCCTGAGCAAGTTGCTAATATTATTATTAGTTCTTTGAAAAAGTGATTTTAATCTATTTTAATCCATAATCTTTATATAAAACTTGTATTTTCCTATTTTTGTGACTATATTATGGCAAAAAACAGATATTCTCATCATGAATTAGTGGAGCAGTTAGGTGGAAAAGCGGAGATTATGAGAGCTAAGACAGTTACTGTTGTGGGTATTGGCGGGGTTGGTTCCGTTGTTGCTGAAATGATTGTTAGAGCAGGCATTAATCTTAGGATTGTTGATAAGGGTCGTGTTTTTGAAGAAGAATTGCAAAGACAAGGTTTGTTTTTGGAAGAGGATATTAATAAGTTTAAAGCAAAGCAAGCTAAAAAACGTCTTCAAGCTATTAATCCTAATATTGCGGTTAAGGCTTTTCATGAGGATTTGACTGAGCAAAACGTTTATTTGGTCGAGTCTGATTTGGTTGTTGATTGTTCTAATGATATGGATGTTTCTTTAATGCTTGATAAGTATTGTTATAAAAAGAACATTCCTATGATTTATTGTTATGTGTCTGGTACTCAGGGTCAGGTGTTTATTGTTGATAAGAAGGTTTCTTTGTCGGAGATTTCTGATTACATAGAAAATACGAGGATTAGGGAAGCTGGAATTTTGAGTGCTACAGTTCATACTGCTGCAGGTATTGTGGGTGCTAAGGTTGCCAAGGTTCTTTTAGGAGCTAGTCATCAGGATAATATGCTTTCTTTTGATATTTGGGATATGAATTTTGATAAAAAGTTTGTTAGAAAGAATAAAAAATGATGTGTGTTTTGTTCTTAAACTTAGATTTTTAAAATGTTTATTAGGCTATTTTTAATGTATACAAAACTTTTTAAGTGTGTTCTTTGTCTTGTTTTATATGATTTCAGATACTGATTTGGCTTATATTAGGAAAAGGTTGAAAGAAGCAGTTAGGCCTTTGTTTTTTTTTGATGATGATGCTGATGGTTTATCTTCCTTTTTACAGTTGTATGCTTTAGTTAAAGAGGGAAAAGGCGTTGTTGTAAAGGGAAAGCCTGTTCTTGAGGCTCGTTATGCCAGAAAGGTTGAGGAGTATTGTCCTGATCTTGTTGTTATCTTAGATAAGCCTTTGGTTGAGGATGAATTTTTTGATAAAGTTAGGCAGGATATTATTTGGTTGGATCATCATCCGGTTCCTAGTAAT
The DNA here is from genome assembly GCA_021735165.1 of Candidatus Woesearchaeota archaeon. Classification (NCBI taxonomy): domain Archaea; kingdom Nanobdellati; phylum Candidatus Woesearchaeota; species Candidatus Woesearchaeota archaeon. The sequence goes on along the minus strand of JAIPHP010000002.1, from coordinate 902 downwards.
TTTAGAAGGGCTAAGTATTTTAATCCTAGAATTCAAGATTCTGAGGATGGTAGACCTACTAGTTTTTGGTGTTATTTGATTGTTAAAAATGATGTTGTTGATGTTTTATGGAAAGCTATGTTTGGTGTTGTTGGTGATTGGCATTTGCTTTTAGAGGATGAGTGCCGAGAAAAGTATCCTTATTTGTTGCCTGAGAACATTAAGAGTCCTGAAGATGCTCTTTTTAAGACTGATCTTGGTAAATTGGTTAAAATTATTAATTGGAATCTTAAGGGTTCTACTAGTGATGTTATGAAATCTGTTAAGGTTTTAACAAGGATTAATGATCCTTATGATATTCTTGATCAAAAAACATCTAAAGGTAAGTTGATTTTTAAGAAGTTTGAAAAGTTAGATTCTTCTTATAATGATTTGATTAGTCGTGTTAAGCCGGGCAAAGATAAGATTTTGTATTTTTGTTATGATGATTCTTCTATTGCTATAAGTTCTGAGCTTAGTAATGAATTATTGTTTTTATATCCAAGTAAAGTTATTATTGTGGCTCGTAGTGTTGGTGGCGATTTAAGGATGTCTATTCGTTCTAAGGGCATTAATGTTGCAGGGATTGTTGAAAAGGCTGTTCAGATTACTGGTGGGCATGGAGGGGGTCATGATAATGCTTGTGGTGCTAACATTCCTGAGGATCGTTTAGAGGATTTTTTGAGCGTTTTTAGAGATGCTTTGAAACAGTGATTCGTTTTTTTTCTTTTGTCTGTTGATTAATAACTGTGTTATCCTGTAAGTATTTCCCTTCGATACCTTTTTTCGTTTTATCATTTATTAAACCTCCGCTTTCAACTTTCGTTGAAAGGCTTGTTCTGGTGTTTCCAGAACATTAAATCTAAGAGCCATGTGTGGCCTTA
>JAIPHP010000001.1 GCA_021735165.1 Candidatus Woesearchaeota archaeon | reverse complement strand
TTCAAAACTATATTGTCCACAGTCAAGGTGAATGGAGTTTACCTGATAATAAGCTTCCCGCTTACTATCAACAAAGGAAAATCAGCTCCTTTGCCTAAGCTGGATACCCCGTACTTCAGTGCGGGGAGGTTCATTTTATCTCCTCTTTTTTTAATTTACTCATATAAGTGGTAACAAAGAACAATATTTAAATATTAGGAACCCCTAAAGGGTTTCTATGCAAAAAGAGCTGAAAGAAATAGGACTCACAAATTCAGAAATAAATGTTTATTTAGCACTCCTTGATCTGGGAGACAGCACAAAACACAACATAACAACAAAATCAAATGTTACAGGATCAAAAACATATGAAATACTTGAAAGACTAAAACAAAAAGGACTCATATCCACATATACAAAAAACAAAGTAAAACATTTCAAAGCCGCAAACCCAAAACAGATAAAATACTACTTGGAAGAAAAACAACAGAAAATAAAAGAAACTGAAAATAAAATTAATTCAATTTTACCGCAACTTCTCATGAAATTCAATTCGTCAGAAAAAGATGAAGAAGTAGAATTATACACAGGATTAAAAGGTCTTCAAATAATTTTTAGAGAACAAATCGACATACTAAATCCAGAAGATTATAATTATGTGATTGGTGGAACTAAAGGAACAGATGAAGCACCAGTTCTAGCATTTTTCCAAAAAATACACAAATTAAGAGCAGAAAAAAAAATAAAAACAAAAATGCTATACAACACAAGACAAAAAAAATCTGTGGAAGAGCAATTTGCAAAATACAAATACACAGAAGTCAAATACATAAAACACACATCTCCTGTAGCAATAAATATCTACAAAGAAAGAACAGTCATAATAATTTTTGGCAATAAAATAAGTGCTATAATGATAAAATCAAAAGACGTATCAAACAGTTTTAAAGAATACTTCAACATGTTGTGGAAATAAGTTCTAAAACTAATTAAAAAATAAATTATAAAAAACACCTATAAATTTTTATATCCAAGACGTTTTTTTTTCTCTAATTGACTCTCTTCTTTTATCCGCGACAGCCAATCCAGTTATCGATTTATCTTCTGTAATAAGATATCAAAAAGGACTTTCTCCAGAGCCAAATACTTTTTTATAAATTAAAGCAAATTATCCTTCTCGCCAGCAACTTTCAAAGTTGAAATTTTATAGATTGAACTCATATCAAATCACCTAAAAATGGGGTGAAACCTAGAAACATAAAAATTTAAGAAACCAAAACTTAAAGGAAAAAACAATAAATTTATCCTACAGCTCTTCTTACATCCACGATTTCTGCAGAATTAACTTCTTCAAATTCTTCAAGTTTTTCAGCAACAGGATCAGGACTTCCAAGATTTTCATCCATAACAAAAATAACTTCTATTTGTTTCAAACCAAAAGCTACAGGAGTAACAGTGGTTTTAGTCTCACACTCACCTACAAATCCAACTATTACTTCTTTAATTTTATTTTCCAAAGCATCCAAATCAATTTCTGGACTACTAGGCATAACTTTAACTGTTGCAATTGCTTTAGCCATTCTTAGAACACCTCTAATTTAATTAGGACCAACAAAACCGCACTTAGGACAAGTATACTTTGAAACTATCTCTCTAGCATGCCTAGATCTGACTATTTCATAATCTTGACACTGAGGACATTTGAACGTAACTGAACCTTTATCATTAGTTATCCTTGCGTTTGTAGCCATACATTTCTTAACATTTTCCATAATGACTGGAATCACAATCCATTTATAAAAGTTTTGACATCAAAAACCAAACTTATGATTATTTTCAGAAACTCCACCATTCTTTGAATCTTTATTTAAAGATTTTTCCTGTTTTAACTGATGCAATTGTCGGCCAATACCATCAAGATCTTGTTTAAAACCATAACTCTTGCTCCTAACCATGCTCATCTTGACTTCCAATTCAATAGTTTTTGAATCTAACTTCTTCAAAATATCTTTATTTGTATCATTCTCAGCATATAAATCATGAGTAACGTCAATTCTGAAAAAAGAAATTTTAGAAAGAAACAAACCAACACTCTTGTCAATCTCTTCAACCAAAGAACGCGCAACCGCAAATTTGTTTTCTAAATCAGAAACGTCTAATTTTCTATTGTCTGAATGAATAAGTGCATAAAGATCCTCCATTTTTTTCATCAATTCAAATTCCATTTTAACAGCGGACTCAACAAGAGACTCAAACTTGTTTAATTCATTCTCAAACTCTTTAATATGCTTAATTTCATTCTTGAGGTTATTAACAAGAGAATCAGCTAGCAAAACCTCTTCTTTAAAAAAAGTATGAAGTTCATTCAAATTTTCTATAGATGCGCGAGTATTCTTAACAAAATTTTTATCTTTATTAACAAATCCAAAACCCATACTTCAAAAATCAAATAGCAATTATATAAATTTTTGCAAAAAATTATAATTTGCCATACCTTAAATAATCGTCAATATCTTTATTTGACATAAAAATGTCTTTACTAGAATTATCACGAGGACTTTCTACAGTAATTTTAGGACCTTTATAAAAACGTTTCTGAAAAGATTTCTTCCTCTTCAGCAAATAAAAGCCATAAACTAATCCGCAAGCTAAACCAACTAAATGAGCAATATTTGCAACACCGCTAGAATAAAAAATACCAAAAATATCAACCAAAGCAAAAATGATGCCTGCAGTTCTCAAACTCATAGGGATCATAAAAAAGAACAAAACTCTCAAATCAGGCATCAAAATTATGGTGACGCCTAAAATGCCCATGATTGCACCGCTTGCGCCTAAAGCTCTTTCATAAAAAAAAGTACTAAGAACTGCAGCTAAAATCCCTGACAAGAAATAAATAAAAACAAACCTCTTAGTTCCAATTCTCTGTTCAATTAAAGAACCAAAAATAAATAATGCATACATATTAAAAAGAATATGGCCAAAACCTCCGTGTAAAAACATACTAGTCAATAAACGCCAAGGTTCAGACCAAACCAAACTACTATCAAGCAAGAAAGCTTCTGTAAACCCACTTACAAAAACTTGCAATAATGCAAGAATAACATTGACTAAAACAATAGTCATAGTCGCATTTTTAGGAAAATAATTCTTAAACACTCTTAATCCCCAAATCACCTATACTCGTCATGTTACTACTAATAATATCTCCTGATTTAGCATCAATTCTAATATTAATCAATCCAAAAGACTTAGTGACTAGTGTAATGTTCCACAATTGCTTATGTAAATTCTGCAAAATAACTATGTACTTAGCAATAAGTTCAGAAGAATACTTATCTTTCCTCACAGTTTCACAAAGTCTCATAGCTTCATCAAAATCAACTTCGACAAGATTAAGATCCAATTCTTTTAAAACACCGCTTTTCTTAAAGACTTCTTGTTCAGGAGTTCTTACAACAGGATTTGTTTCAAAAACAGTCATTGCGTCCCTGGAAGCATTATAAAACCCGAATTCCCAATCAGCATCCTTATCAAACTCTTTCATTAAATGAGCATGAGCTAAAATAAAACCAGACTCATTCTCCAAAAAACTCTTAAACTCTTCAGAACACTGCAAATCCTCAAATGACTCTTTAACACCCATATAAAAAAAGAAGACTGAACCATTTAAATATCTTATCAAAAATGTTTCCGTAGAGCACATACATATCCAAAAAGATTCATAAGAAACACTAAACTTCCTAAAAAAGTAAAAACAGAGAAGAATCTTTATAAAAAAAAACAATATTCTAAGATTATGAGCACAGTAAAAATAACATATGAAATGCTATTTGATATATTAAGAAGAGAAAAAAACAGGAATGAATTACAAGAACTAGACCCAAAATTCTACGAAGACGTAAAAATATACATACGAGAAAAAAATGAAACGGCAAATGAACAAGTAAACAACCAAATGTCAACTACTGCAGAACAAGAAAAAATCAAAATACAACTAAAAAACATAAAAAAAATATTGGCAGAACTATATGAAATAAGACAAAAAAAAATAATAGGAATATCAACCCACAAAGTAAGAACAAACTCGACTCTAATAGATACAAGTAAAATGTTACAACAAGAAAAAGAACTATATGAAAATCTAACAATTTTACTAAATAGAACAAAAAACAACATTCTAAATGAAATACAACAATTTCAAACAGATCAAGGAGCACAAATCAAAGAACGACCAAGTTTAGATTCTAAAAAACCAGAACAAGACAAACAAGACAATGCTTCGCAAAATGAGGAGATTCAAACAAAAAACACAGAAAGCATAACTGTTGAAATACTAACGAATCTGCCAAAATTCATGGGTTTAGACAAAAAGATTTACGGACCATACAACAAAAACGATCAAATAGAACTACCCGAAGAATTGGCAAATATGCTAATAAAAAAAGGAAGAGCTAAACAAACATAAAAAAATAATTACTCACTATCTTCTTCTGTTTCATCAAAAAAACTAGAAAGATTCTTGCTGTTTATTTTTGCCGAATAACTTATTGCTACCATATAATCAATCACACAGAGGGCACTATATAAATAATGTTGTCCATCAAACTAAAGAAACCAATAACCATTTTACAAAGTGAATAACAAAGAACAACATTATTTAAAAGCATACTTAACAAAGAGTGATAAAAAATACAATTTAACTAAAGACGTCATCAATAAATCCATTTAAAAACTGTTTTAAAACAGAAGAAGCCTTGCTTTTATAAGAATCTATAATATCTTCCGTAGACGCATCTTTTTTTGTAAGTTTGACACATGAATCATATTTATTAACAAAATTCTGAGCTGACTCTTGTAAAACCCCTTTAGTAGAATACCTATTTTTAAGATTGGTATAAAAATCATGAAAAGACAGTTCATCCTCATATAATTTAAAATCACTAACATAATCATCCACGTAAGCAATAACGCCTTTCTTAAAAGAACTAAAAAGTTTACCTCTACTAACACGAGACATAAAATTAAATTTAGAATCTGCTTTTTTTTCAACACCGACATCAACAAGTTCTCCAACAGAAGCATATAAAGAAACATCAAAAGGAAGATTATGTTCTTCTATATAATTAATAAATTTGCCTTCAGAAATTTTCTCAATGAGAAAATCCTTCAAAGAAACTTCAATAGAATCTTTCTTGATTCTGCAGTGCACTTCAGAATCAAACTCTTTTTTAAAATCATTAAATTCGTCCATATAACGCAAAGAAAAAAACAGCAATATATACTTAACTAAGAAAAAAACGAAAAATATGCGAAAAATATTGAAATAAATCCGAACAGTTGTGTGGTTCGCAACTTTTATATAAGATGAACTTTTAAAAGGATTTAAAATGGAACTACCAGTCGTAAGATGTGGAGCGTGCGGAAAATCTATACCTGTTAATGAAGCAATCTTCTTAGGAGGTCAAGCGTTTTGCAGTGAAAAGTGCAAAGAAGAGAGTCTAACAAAAGAAGCATAATTTGTGCATATTGCAAAATGCGAGAAAACACAACCAGATTTAAATAGTGATTCATAAATAGCACAAGAAGCAGTAAGACTAATGTGGAAGTTAATCCGGAAAGCATCCGAAAACAAAAAACATGGGCCCAACGGGATTTGAACCCGCAACCCCTCGGTCTCTCCAAATATTTCTAAGTACAACACCCAAATTTAGAATGCTGCATAAGAGCCGAGTGCTCTAGCCAGATTGAGCTATGAGCCCCTATAAAACAAACTATCAAAATGGGTACAAATATATTTTATATATCTTTGTATTTCAAATTTTGGATATGTTCATAGAATCCAATATTAAACACCACACAAAACTATGTGAATAAATTGCAAAAGAATTCTTTAGCAGGAAAAAATACGCCACGACCCGGATTTGAACCGGGAACTCCAAAGGAACTGGTTAACTCAAATATTGTTCGAGACCAGCGCAATACCGGATTATGCGATCGTGGCAAACTAAGGGGGTCACGAGCGCGCCCAGATACTTTTTTTTGTTTCTGTGGATGCGATCGTGGCAAACTAAGGGGGTCACGAGCGCGCCCAGATACTTTTTTTTGTTTCTGTGGATGCGATCGTGGCAAACTAATTTGATATAATAAAAATCACACTAGTTTTTAATTATTGACAAGATAAAAATCACAATATAAAAATTATACGAAAAATATAATAATAAAATATGCCCCGTTCGGGATTCGAACCCGAGTCCTCGCCTTTCTCCAATTGCTTGTTTATGACTGAGCATATAGTGCGATTATCGCATTGTATGCGAACTTAAAGTAATCAGTTCCGAGAGGGAGAGATGATTGGCCTGACTACACTAACGGGGCTAAATTAAAAAACATTAAATAAAAAAAGTTTAGTTCTTACTGAGCATACATTTTCATTTTTTCTGGATCATACTTCCAACCCGCGGGCAATTTCTTATTAGCAACGTAATATTTGCCAAGCCTTCTAATCTTGGATTCGGTTAATTGAAGTCCTCTTTTACCAGAAAAATCTTTGTGATTATCATCTAAATGCTTTCTAAGAAGAATTGCTTTCTTAATCAAAAACTTCAAAGTTTCAGGAATTTCAGGTTGAAGTTTTTTCTCTTCTAAAATTTTACCAATAGGTTTACCAGTCATAGTCTTGACATCTGGAATACCATAAGAATCTCTTAAATGGATTCCTATCTCTGAAGCAGATTGACCTTCTTTAGCCAATTTCTGAACCATTAATTCAATCTCTTTAGGTTTATATTGAACCCAACTAGGAACTGCTTTTTTAACAGGTTTTTTGCTACCTGATTTGCCTTTAGCTCTACTGTGCATTCTTGCCATTTTAAATATGCCTCCGTTTAACGGAAAAGAAATCTGGTTCTTTCCCGGCATAAGTAAGCTTTCACCGACTTATCCATGTATTATTGGGAACAAATAATCCTTTTTAAAGTTATCGGGATAAAAAGTGTTCATCTTACCTAATTACTATCATATTCAAAACCTGAGAGAAACACAAAAAAACAAAAAAATTTATAAACTATAAATGTAAAAAATACTAATAAACTAATATTTGAGGTGTAATATGGTAAAAGAAAACAACAATACAGGATTATATTTAGTGGCAATTGTTGCTATTGTGGCGGTTGCAGGGTTAGCAGCACTATTGATTCAGGGTAATCGTGGTGCGGCAGTTCAGGTTCCTCAGACAGCAGTCTCAGAGGCAGATACTCTTGGTGGTCAGGCGATTAGACCTACGAATGATGATGAAAGAACATTTAGAACTCAAATTGACACGATTCAGTGTGGGGGTTTAGGGAATCCCGGCTGTGACTCACAAGTCAGTGTTAGTGAGTGTGTTGGAGAAAATATACCTATGAGTAGATGTTATCTTATGTGCAAAGCATTATGTGAAAATTCAGAAAATACAAATATGTTTGCTGAAGAAAATACAAATATGTTTGCTGAAGAAAATACAAATATGGCAGGAAATGCAATTCAAACAAAAAATGTCGATGAGTTAGTAAATAAACCTGTAGCAGTATGGGATTTTTGTTGCTTTGGCGGTCATTATGAAGATGGCTCCTGTTTTAAAGATAAGGGGTGTAATATGGATACAGATTCCTGCCAATGCATGAAAAACTGCGGTGTTTCAGTACCAGAATGCTCATCATCAGAAAATTGAATTAAATCTTTTTTTCTTTTTTTTTCTTAGAAACATTAATATATGTGGGGTTCTAGTTTTGTTTTTATATGATTGAAAGGATTTTTTCAAAAGACAATATTATAAACAGTTACTGGACTGTTTTTGGTGCTACAATATTGCTTTCAATCATCGCTATTTTGCTAGGAAAAGCTATTTTTGGCTCAAATCCGGGTATTGCTTCTGTTATGTTTTTAACTATTCTTTTACTTCCTTTACTTAATATTGCTTTTAAAAACCAGGAAAAATTGGAAGAAAGCAAAAAAGCTTCTAATGTTTGGGAAACTATTAAATCAAATAAATCATTGATTATTATGTATTCCTGCGTTTTTTTAGGAGTTTTTGTTGCTTATTATTTGATTAGTTATTTAGGTGTTTTATTCGGTTGGAATCTTATTGGTCTATTCAAAGAGCAATTATTGATGGATTCTGGTTTGGCGGGTAAGGCTACTTCTGAATTTGGTTTTTTTATGAGCATATTGCAAAACAATTGGTGGGTTTTACTTGCCAGTTTTGTTTTGTCTTTGTTAGCTGAAGGGGGAGGCGTCTTATTCATTGTTTGGAACAGTAGCATTTGGGCAGCAATTTTTGGGTATAGGGCGGCTGCTTCGGCGCTTGTTTTAAAGGTCAGTCCTTTATTTTCCGCTTTAATTATACAGTTGTATACTACGCCGCATATTCTCCTTGAAGGATTAGCTTATGTTTTGGCTAGTATTGCGGGCGCTGTTATAAGCACTAATATTTTTGTTGATAGAAAAAACGCGACTAAGTTCACGATAATATTGGTTGTTTCTTTTGGTTTATTTTGGTTTCTGAGCTTTTTATTCAGATTTTTTATGTCTGGATGGCTTTATCCTTTAAGTCTTATAGTTATGTTTATAGGGTTTATGTTTGTAATAAAACAGTCTTTAAATGAACAAAAATATAAATCAGTGTTTACTCACAATTATTATGTTATGCTTATAGCGATTGCAGTTTTCATATTAGGTGCTATTGTTGAAAGTATTGTTTTGATGAATTCAGACGTTGTGAATAAATATTATTCGGCAGCATATATTTATGCATCCTTAAAATAGTGAGGTAGGAAAAAATGAAAAAAATAATTTTTATAATGTTTGCTTTGAGTTTTTTGTTGACTGCTTGTGCAGGTCAGCTTTCTACATATGATGAGAATTCTTTTGGAAGCATGGGGTTTGATGTTGAAGATCCTGTTGAAATCGGTGTTAATTATCTTAGTAATGGTGTTAAATTATCTGTTGTTCTTAATTATGATGCGGCTAAGAGCATAATTGGTCAGATTAGTTATGATGAGAATTCTTTTGATTTATCTTATGAGACTCAAAGTGAAGATTTATGTAAGTATAATCCTGAAAATAAAAAGGTGGCTTGTGCTTCAACAACAAGTTTGGATACTGGTACTCTTTACACTTTTACTCTGAAGGCTAAACCTGGCAAACCAGCAGGAGATTATCCTTTAAATTTCAAAATTGTTGAGATTGACGGTACTAATCCTGATGTTGATCTTAATACGTTCATAAGTTTGAGTGGTACTCAGAACTAAACTTTTTCTTTAAAGCTTATTTTTATTTCCATTTGCAGTTCATCAGATGTAAAACTATTATTTTTTTCAATAAAGCCATACTGAGCAAGCTTTTCTTTTATCTCATACAATATGACGTTCTTAATTAAGATTCTTTGCCGATCTAAAACTTCTCTATCCAAAATGATGCCATCAATATCTATAAACATAAAAATAAAAGAATAAGCAGTAATAAATATAATTTACGTCAACAATTGTTCAGTGTAAATATTTCTCGACTTGAAAACATTACAAATTGTCCTGTGATAATTTCCGAAATTAATTGATATTGATTTAATCTTTTTGTTCATCTGGTAAATCAACACTCACTTGATCAGAAACATCAACATCATCAACATCTTCGCTTTGAAGAATCATTGCATCTAGCTTATCTTTAAATTCTTGCTCATTAACGATTCCTTTTTCAATAAGTATATCTAACAACACATTCAAAGCGTGCTGTGTGCCATAAGCGACATCTTCAACCGCTAACTCTTCATAATCTTGCGCATTTAAATCATTTTTAACATCTTTTACCATAAAATCACCCTAATAAAAAGAAAAAAATTGCCTTTTATAAATAATGCTAAAAACTAGTTCAAAAAGAAAATTATTTATCTATTAAAAGAGTAGATTAAATTATAAATGGTAAATCGAATGTGAAGAACTATAAAATGTGGCTCTGTTAGTTCTTTATAAGCTTTTCTCGGAGAATGCGCATCAAATGTTATCAAAGAATTTTTCTTATTTGAAAATAACCATTCGCAGGATAACCTAGTTTATTCCAAAAATGAACTGCAGGAGCATCTTTATTAACTAAACCCTCAATACTAACAATACCTTTTGATATGGCTACGGACTCTAAATAAAAAACTAATTCTTTTCCAATACCTTTCCCTCTCAAAGAAGAATCAACAACACAATCCTCAATAATTAAATGATCGCCATCTTCCCAAGATTGTGTAACACAAAGAATCATGCCAATTATAACATCGTCTTCTTTTGCAAAAAAATTAAACCCTGTTCCTCGCAACCAAGTTTCAACAATTCTCTTCTCAGCCTTTTCTTCAGACCATGCTTCCTCATAAGGAGGTTCAGAAAAGACCTTAATGAATAAAGGAACTAACTTCCTACAATCATCAACAGACGTAACTTCGTGAATTTCCATGAACCAAAAATTACAAATCAAATATTTAAATTTTTTCTAAATAGCAGTCCTGCCTGCTGAATAAGTGAGTGTGTGGCATTGCAGAGCTAAAAAATTTTAGAACTTTGCGTGCTAAACCAGCACCATACTAAACACAATCCGAGACATGTGTAATTTTTACTACTGATGGGTCGTTATAAACCGAAACATTTATATAGTTAAACATTATTTAAATAAACATGAAAGGTGAAAGCCCGTATGGGATTGACCATACAATAGAAGGTCAGAACAAATATGATCTAACCATAAATAGATTGAATGAATACGATTCACATTGGAGGGATTATTTGGAAGTGACCAAGCATCAAGAGGGTGTTCAGATAGATGTGAATGGTTTTAAAAACAATCCTCAAAGAAACTCACCAAATCTCAAAGGAAAATATAATGCATCCATAATTTTTAAAATATTCTCAATTGGATCTGCTGAAGATAAATATGAAATTTATCCAATTTTTAATGGTAAGACACTTACTGAATTAGAGTTTAGCAATGATGTCATAGGCAATTTAGCTCTTGAAGAAGCATTAGACATAGCATATACTACAATGTCAAAGGATGAACAATCATATAGAAAAAAGATAGAAGTTGCACTCTATTCTGATTGCGCCAAGCAAAAAGCACTATCTCTTCTAGGCATCTCAGAAAACTAAAATAAATTATGGTCTCTCCCGTTCGTCTTACTATAAATATGTAATCTCGGAGAATGTTAATCAAATGTTATCAACACATTTAAATACAACATGTGCATACTCATGCATATGTTTAAAGAACTATCGAAGTATTACAAAGCATTATCAGAGCCAACAAGACTTCAAATACTATATTACTTGCTTAACAACGATAAATGCACTTGTATCTGTGAACTTCAAGAATTCATAAAAAAAGATCAATCAGTACTTTCAAGACACATGAAAATACTGGAACAAGCAAAGCTCATAAAAACAAAAAAGCAAGGAAAATATCTCATATGCTGCTTAACAAACAAAAATAAAACCAAAAAAATACTAGAGGAAAATAAAAATCAGTGATTTTTAGACCTCTTCGTAAACTCGGAGGAACAAAAATGAAAATAATACAAAAAATGATGGACAAACTAGACAAAAAAATGGAAAAACAAGCAAAGAAAAAAACATGCTGTTGTTGCCAAGAAACAGAAGAAGATGAAACATGCTGCAAGAAATAATAAATTACATATTTTTTACACTTCTTAATTTAAATCCAGAGTCAAGAATAGTTGAAACACTACACTTTTTTGTTTATGATTCAATAAAAATACTGGTTCTACTATTCGTGATGATTGCAATAATAGGATTTCTCAGAAGATACATATCTCAAGAAACTATAAAAAAAAGATTAAGCAAACAAAAATATGGACTGGGAAACATAAGTGCAGCGCTCCTAGGAGCAATAACGCCTTTTTGCTCATGCTCATCAATACCTTTGTTTTTGAGCTTTCTAAGAGCAGGAGTCCCTCTAGGAATAACAATGTCCTTTCTCATAACATCGCCAATAGTGAATGAATATCTAGCAATAATTATGTTAGCTACATTCGGATGGAAAATAACACTGGCATACATACTCATAGGAATAATAATAGGAGTTGTTTCTGGAATAATAATAGGCAAAATGAATTTAGAAAAACACTTAGTAGAAGACATTCAAAAATCAAGCAAACTAAAAGAAGAAAAATTCACAAATATCAAACAAAGAATCAAATATGGACTGAAAGAAGCCAAAGACATAACTAAAAAACTCTGGTACTGGATACTTATAGGTGTAGGAATAGGAGCAATAATACACAACTACGTACCAACAGAAGTCATACAAACACTAATCAACTCAACAGGAATATTCTCAGTACCACTCGCAGTAATACTAGGAGTGCCAATGTACGGAAACAGCGCAGGAATAGTGCCTATTGCTCTCGCACTTTTCGAAAAAGGAATACCTCTAGGAACAGCACTAGCATTCATGATGGCAATAACAGCACTAAGCTTCCCAGAAGCAATAATCCTAAGACGAGCAATGAAACTCAAACTCATACTAACATTCTTTGCAATAGTAACAATCGCAATAATAATATCAGGATACCTCATAAATGCACTACAAAGAATACGGATATAGCCCTGCCCGTTCTAATAACGAAAGCGTGACATTTCAGAGCTAAAGAAATATTTTAAAATTGATTTATCTCTGTTGATTTATCCAAAGAATTTGTTGAAGACTTATTTTGCATTATTATTCTTAATAAATTGTCATAATATTTTGTTCCTACAAAGGATTGATGTTTTAATGCTGAATATCCTTTATCTTCTAAATTAATTTCATTATGTTGTAATTCTGAATATGCAGCCATACCTCTCTCTTTGTATTCTTTGGAAAGATTGAACATAGAACTATTTAATGAATGAAAACCTGCAAGTGTTACAAATTGAAATTTATACCCCATTTTTCCAAGTTCATCTTGGAAGTTCTCTACGTTAATTGTATTTGTCCAATTAAAAGAGGGCGAACAATTATAAAATAGGGCTTTATTAGGATATTTTTTGTGTATGTTTTCTGAAAATAATTTTGCATCATGTAAATTGGGAGTTGGTGTTTCAAACCACAAGGCATCTGCGTAAGGAGCATATTTTAATGCTCTTTTAATTGCAAGATCGATGCCTCCTTTTACTTTGTAAAATCCCTCATAGGTTTGTTCACCTGACAAAAATTTTTTGTCATCTGGATCTACATCATAAGTAATGAATTCGGCTCCATAGGCATCCGTTCTAGCAATTATAACCGTTGGAACATCCAATACGTCCGATGCCAATCTTGCAGCAACTAGCTTGTCTATAAACTCTTGTGGTGTAATAAGGACTTTACCTCCTAGATGGCCACATTTTCTTGCAGAAGGAAGTTGGTCTTCTAAATGAATTCCTGCTACGCCAGCTTCAATCATATTTTTTGTAAGCTCATATGTATTTAGTACTCCTCCAAACCCAGCTTCTCCATCTGCGACAACAGGCACTAACCAATCTGCTTTTTGTGGTTCAATTTGATCTTTCCTAAGTAGAGCGTTATTTATTGCCCTAATGGTAGCAGGCATGCTGTTTGAGGGATATAATCCCAAGTCAGGATACATAGTCCCAGAAGTATTTCCATCAGCAGCAACTTGCCACCCACTAACATAAATTGCTCTAAGACCTGCTTCTACTTGTTGAATTGCCTGATTACCGGTTAGGGCACCTAGCGCACTGACATATCCTTCAGATTTTAATTGCGAATGTAATTTTTTTGAACCCTGATTCGCCATAGTATGTTCTATCTTAATGGAATTTTGTAATTGAGATACATCTTTTTTTGTATAAGGTCTTACAATTTTTGAGTTGCCATTCTCAGATATCATTTAGTACTGATGAATAAGAACAATTATTTAAATATTGTCTTCCCACCGAGGGGCTACTAATTAGAAAAATATAAATAGAAAATAGATTTACGAACAGCATGGAAACAGCGTTATTCAAAAAACTAGGCCTTACTGACGCCGAAATTAAAGTATACTTATCTACAATAAAAATAGGTTCAACCACAGTAGGGCCTATAATTGATGATGCGAAAGTTTCAAGATCAAAAATATATCATGTATTAAGTAAATTACACGATAAAGGATTAATAACATCAATCACAAAAGGGAAAACCAAATATTTCAATGCGGCAGATCCAAAAAAAATACAAGATTATATAGAATACAAGAAAAAAGAACTCAATACATTGGAATCTGATGCACAAAAAATAATTTCTCAACTTGAAATAATACAATCATTTTCTGGACAAAGAGATGAAGCGGAATTATATAAAGGTATAGAAGGCGTAAAAACAGCCAGAGATATTTCTTTAAAAGAACTAAAAAAAGGAGACATTATCAGAGTTTTTGGCTCAGACAAGATAGCTCAAGATGCAATGCCCGGATATTGGGAAGAATACCACAAAAAAAGAGTGAATCTTGGAATAAAAGGAAAATATCTTATGAAGCTAAATTCAAAAAAAGAATTGGATCACATAAAAAGAAAACCAGGTCTTATGAAAATAAAATATTTGCCAGTGACAAGTCCGGTTTATATTGATATATTCTCAGATTATATAATAACAACTGTGATGAAAAAAGGATATTATGCAGCATTTTTAATAAAGAACCAAGAAATAGCCAAATTTTATGTTGAATGGTTTGATAAACTTTGGGAAGATGGAACATATTAGCTCAGCATGAGCTATCCTAAAACACAGTTTTTTGACATTTTTTGAAGAGATTACAGGTTAACAAGATTTTTCTTAAACATCAAAATTCATGAACTTCAAAGGCTAAAAATAGAAAATTGCAGACATCAAAAAGAAAGCTCTCTGATGTCACGCAAAGGAATATAGCCCTGCCCGGGAACACGGACAATAACGTCAAAAAGAGAGGAAAAATCATTTTTTATTCAAGTATTTTTTATGAACTGCTAAATATCTTCTTATAAAATATTGAACAAAATATTCTTCGTCTTTTTGTAGTGCTTTGTAGTAAGATTTTCTTTTTTTATATTCTATTATCAGCACAGGATAGCCTCTTTTCCATAACATCGCGTTCATGATGAGTCTGCCTATTCTACCGTTTCCATCTCCAAATGGATGAATTTTTTCAAATCGGTAGTGTATTCTTGATGCAAATTCTACTGCGTGAATATTATTTTTGGCGTTTTGAAACTTTATGAATTCATCAAGTAGTTTGTTTATATCTTGCCAATCAGGTGCTTTGTAGCTTCCCACTCTTACAAGATAGTCTCTGAATTTGCCTGCGATGTCAGGTTTTGTTTCAGAAAAAAGTTTGTTGTGCCAATCAATTAAGGTTTTCTTTGTAATTTTTTGTTTTTTTTGAAAAATATTTTTGAAAAGTACTGCGTGTTTTTCCGTTTCTTTAACGTCTCTGAGTGGTTTTGAAGGCGAAATTCCGTGAGCGACTATATCTCTTGTTTCTTCCTCGCTGATTGTCGAGCCTTCTATGGCGTTGGTATTGTATGTAAAGTTTATTGATAATTCTTGAATCATCTTCTCTTTTATGGAGGGAGGAAAACGGTTCCATTCTTGATTAAATTTATCCTTTATTATTTCAAAAACATCATAAAATGCTTCTTTTCTGCATTCAGCTAAGAATTTTTTTTTAACAGCATCTATATTTTCAGGAACTTTAAGTCCTACGTACTTTTCTTTAGTTATGGTTTTTCCATTTTTTCTAAATGAATGTTGTAAATAATAGGAATTTTTGCGCTTTAGTATTCTCATTTATATAGAATGCCATTACAAATATATAAATATTTCTAAAATTAAGAAAAAAGTAATGAATAGCCCTGCCCGGCCTCGCATGGAACTACACAATCCTAAAATCTATTAAAAAGGTGACTACAAAATACACAAAATTTAAATATGTGGTCACCTACTTAATTACTATGTTCATTGAAAAAAGAAAACTAAAAAACAACACAAAATATTATTTAGTCCATTCTTTTAGAGATGAAAATAACAAAGTCACTAAATTAAGAAAATTTCTTGGAAGTAATTTAACAGAAGAAGAATTAAAATTAAAAGAAAAAAAAGCTAAAGAAATAATCCACCAACAAATTGAATTGATGAAAACAAATATTTTTGAATTTTCATTATCAGATAAAGAAATTAGTTCATTAAATAAATATTCTGAAAAAATAAAAATAACTCATTTTGATGAAAAAGACTGGAATCAATTTACAGAAGAATTCGTATATAATACAAATGCAATAGAAGGATCAACAGTATTACAAGAAGAAATCTCTAAAATATTACAAAAAAAACAAGATCTAAATGCTGAGGAAATAGAAACGAAAGGAGTAGCAAAAGCAATTAAATTTATTAGAATTACAAAACAAGATTTATCACTAAATCTAATCTTAAAATTACATGAATTATGTTTTAAAGGTTCAAAAGAATTTGCAGGGAAATTTAGAACAGTAGAAGTTATTATACGAGGAAGAAATGGAGAGATAATCCACGCAGGAACTCCTGTAAAAGAACTACAAAAAGAATTAAATGAGTTTATTAAATGGTATAAAAAAAATAAAACTAAATTTGAACCATTAACACTTGCCTCAATCATTCACAATCAATTTGAAGATATGCACCCATTTCAAGATGGGAATGGAAGAGTAGGAAGACTATTATTAAATTTTATTTTAATAAAAAATAATTATCCACCAATAAACATACTCTTAGAAGATAGAGCACAATACTACAAAAGTCTTTACGAATATCAACATAATGATAAATTAAGACCAACATTACAATTTCTAATAAAACAGTACAAGAAACAACTAAAAAAGATAAAGTGACCACCAATTGTTTAAAATTTAAATATGTGGTCACCTAAATGTATTGATTAAAATAATTAAGATAAGAAAATTAAAGAGTCCCTCGAAAGACGTGAGACTCCGGTATAGCCCCGCCCGTTCGTCATACTATAAATACCTGCCTCGGAGTATGTTAATCAAATGTATAAAATCAAACGATATTGTCCCATATCTTGTCAAAATAAAGTTTAAATGAACTATTAACGTGATTGTTATCAATTAATATCGCCAAAGGAGGTTCTGAAATAATAATTGCAACTTTAGAACCATAAATATATGTTGTTGTAGGAGGGTCATAATCTTTAATAAATCTTATTTCTCCAAAAGATTTAGTGCTAACATCGTCTGTTGAATACATTTCAGAAATAATGATTTTTGAAGATATTTTTTTTATCTTCTTCTCTTTCTGAAATAATAGGAAAAATGGTCCAAGTAGCTCCCTTAAAGGTTTCCCAGAACCCAGAACAGAATACGATTTGTAAGTTAGAATTTCTTCAAAGATATGTTTGATGCTTTTAATACCTTGATAGATTTCAACCTTAGCATCTTCAATAGATTTTTTTTGCAATGCTTCCAATTTAGGCAGCATTCTTTTCACAGCAGAACTTCGTTCATCGACAATATCAACTATCCTCTTTGGATCGACAGCACTAAAATACTTTATTTTATTATAGATAACATAGGTTACTAAACCTTTCTCAACCAAAGAAGATAATGCATCATAAACAGTTCTTCTATGAGTGCTGATTCTTTCTGCAATCTTGCCGCCAGAAAGTTTACCTACTTTTAATAATACTAAATATATTGTTATTTCTTTTTCATTTAAATCAATGTTTTCTAAAGCAAAAGTATCCATAAACCTAATTAGGCTATAAACTATTTAAATGTTTCTTTCTGTGGTGAAATAATCACCACACAAATTAATATGGTCAGGATATTCACCATTAAATAATGACCTATGCGACCCTTAACTCAATCTTAGAAGAGATTCCCTCTCGAACGATAGAAAAGATTAACATAACCTACAAAAATAGATATTGGTACGATATTACTTTTCCTTTTAGGTTCATAAGAGACTCTTTTGACTTTGTAAACTCGCCGGAAACACACATCCTTTGGCGAGTAAAACTTGAATTGATGAATGGAAAAGACATAGAAAAAAACTATTTGTACACAAATAAATTTTATAAAAACGGAAAAGGATTTAATTATAGAATCGCTGCAGAAGGTTTTGCAGAAGAAGTGGCAAAAGAAATTAGCCAGCTTAAACTGCCTGTAACTATTTCCATTCAAGGAAGGGAAATGAAAGAATACTTTGCACGAATGAAATATTTAGAATCGCTGGGTGGATAAACAAATAGCCCTGCCTGAGCTATGTTAAAACAGTGTTTTTTAACATTTTTCTAATAAAATATTGTTTGGATAAATTTTTCTCAAACATCAAAATTCATCAGTTTGAGACTCCAAAAAGAGAAAATTGCAGACATCAAAAAGAAAGCTCTCTGATATCACGCAAAGGAGTATAGCCCCGCCCGACGGCGCCCCTAATCAGCGACCTTAAAGAACTCTTAAAAACCATTTTATTCAAATTCTTTTAACCAATCCATTATCGAAACAACTTTTATTTTCATGTCATCTATTTCAAAAAAATCATCTTGATGACGGGTAATTATTATACCTTCGGTGGCTTTTATCTTTTTCATACCTTCAACTAAACCATTAAGCTCTCTTTGTTGATTATCTAGATTAAGTTCATAACAAACTTGTATTGCAGATAAATTATTCTTTTTTATTATAAAATCACATTCATATTTTTCTTTATGAAAAAATATTTCATACCCTCTTCGTTTTAATTCTACAAAAACAAGATTTTCTAGTAATCTTCCTAAATTTTTTGAAAATTGCAAAGATGTCTGAGTTATAAATCCATTATCTACACAATACACCTTTCGCTTATTTCGAAGTTGTTTTTTTAAAGAATAATCAAACGTGTTTATTGTAAATATAAAATAAGCATCTTCTAATGCATCCATTAAAGAAATTATGGTATTTGGAGAACCAACACCCATCAAATCTTTTATTTTATTATAAGATATTTCTTTTCCTATATTTGACAATATATAAGAGACCAATCTTTCAACTATTGCTTCCTCTCGAATTCTATGACGCACTAAGACATCTTTGTAAATAATATCTTTAACTAGTGATTCTAAAATCCTTACATCTTGTTGAAGAACATATTCAGGCAACCCCCCTGAAACAAGATAATCATCAAAAAGCTTAAGTGATTCTTTTTTCTTCTTTGCCAGACAAAACTCCGAAAAATTAAAAGGATAGAGCTCTTCTGAAATATGTCTGCCAGTGAGTCTTGTACCCAATTCTTTACTCATTAAAGAACTATTGGAACCAGTTACATAAACTTCTTTTCCCGAATCCACAAGCGACCTGACATAAATCTCCCAACTATTAATGTTTTGAACTTCGTCGAGAAAATAAACACCATCATTCCCTAATACTTCTTCAAAAACAACATTTAATTTGGTAAAGTCAGAACTCTCAAAAGAAGAAAGACGTAAATCTTCAAAATGGAGATAATAAATTGGTTTTTTGTTACTAAAATATTGTCTCAATAAAGTTGATTTGCCAGATCTTCGAAGACCAGTTATGATAAGAGCAAATTTCTTTAAAGGTTTAACTTGTTTTTCTCGAGTCACACCAAAAGGTAATTCCAAATCCTTTTGCTGAGCTAAAACAACCTCTTTAAGTACATCTTTAGATAACATATTCAAATGTATTCATTTAAAATATATAAATGTTTTCATTTAAAATGAACGCATATAAACTTTTCTTAAAAACCCAAGTGTTTTTCCTTCGAATATACACAGAAATAGTATATTTTTGGTACACCGAAAATCAACAGATTTTTTAGTATTCTCAAAGATTGATAGCCCCTGCCGTTTGTCATACTATAAATACCTATCTCGGAGAATGTATATCAAATGTTATCAAAAAAATATTAGCCTGTCGCTTTTAATATATCTTCTATGTAAGCATCATTAATTGTCTTTCCAATATAACAATCAGTAAATAAATCTCTAACATTGCCTTTGATATTAGTTTCAAAAAAAGGTCTTCTTTCGATTTCAGAAAAACTTTTTAGAATGTATTGTTCTGTAATTTTCACCAAATCCTCAAGACTATTCTCAAAGGTTAATTTATATGGTTTTGTCGTGTCTTGAACATAACCAGAAAAAAGCAAACCTGTTTGACTTTTCTCTTTTTTTGTCGTTTTTTTCCAGTTTTTTTCATTCTCAAGAATATATGTTAGATATTGATTGAATAGAAATAAACCCACTTTAGGAGGATTCAGTATTTCTAAACCAGTTCCGGAAGACAGAATAAATTTGTTCATATCCTCATAAAGTTTAGTATAAAAATTGGTGTTTTCTTTGAAAGAAAATTCAAATGAAGCATATTTTATCAGAACCACTTTATTTGTAACTCCCGATAAATCTAATGCAGAAAAACCTCTTTGTTTCTTGTCTTCAAAAATTATCCCTGAATCATCAAAGTCAGCAATTACATAAAAATCTTGTTTAGATTTATATGAACATAAATCAATTAGTGATTCTTGTTGTTCTGACCAGATATTGTCAAAGTATTCTTTTGCAGACCGATAGTCTTGGTTTGTTACCATTGTAAAGTGTAATTGAAACATATATTTATAAATTTGTAATAATATCATATTACGACAAATTTATATATTTGAAATATAATTACATCTATATGGACAATACAATTTTAGTCAAAGCAGGACTTACACCACAAGAGTCAAAAGTTTACTTACATTTAATAGAATTAGGAACAACTTCAGCAGGACCACTTATAAAAAAAGCAGGGCTTCACAGAGCAGTAGTCTACAACCTCTTAGATCTTCTTATAAACAAAGGATTAGTATCATACATAATTAAAAGAAAAAAGAAATATTTCCAAGCAGAAGCATTCAATAAATTAACTGAATTTATTAAAAATAAAAAATCAGAACTTGAAAAACAAGAAGAAGAAATACAAAGAATTATTCCAGAAATGGAGAAAATAAGATCTGTTGGGCAACAACTAGAAGGCGCAGTGTATGAAGGAAAAAATGGTCTAAAAAATATATTTGAAGACATAATAAAGCAAAAAAATCATTTTTACGTGTGGGGTGCAAGTGGATCTTTCAAAAAGCTATTCCCAACATACTTTAATAATTTTCACAAGACACGAATAAAATTAAAAATATCAATGTCAATAATTTTTTCAGAAAAAATAAGAATTGAACAAAGAGAACAAGAATTACAGTCATGTAAAATAAAATATATCTCAGACGAATATATAAACCCTTCAACAACTTATGTTTATGGAAGCAGAGTTGTAATTATTCACTGGTCCGAAAAACCACTTGCATTCATGATTAAACAACAGGAAATAGCAGAAGCTTATAAAAAATATTTTAAGCTCCTATGGGAACTTTCAAAAAAATAATGGATATGAAATATGAAATAGCCTGCCTGACCCCTATCTGTTTATTTATAAATAAATCTCCGATTTTGCATTACAAAAACACAAAATTTATATACTTTGTATATGTTGTATACATTATATATGGGTGATTGGAATGGAAAAAGTAAACATAACCTCAAGCGAAAAGTCTTCAACAATAAGACTCAAACAAAAAACCAAAGACATGCTAGAAGAACTAGCCAAAGGTAAAGAAACACACGAACAAATAATCTTAAGACTAATCAAATTAGCGAATGCTCTTAATTCTGAAAAGAACACAACAATAATACAAAAAGGAAACATCATAGGAACAAAATACGAAACAGCTCATAAGACAGTACACATAAAAATAAAAAACCAAGAATACGTAGTTGTATGTAAATACAACGACATCTCAATAATCGCGCTATTACAAAACAAATCATTAAAAGAACTATCAAGGTCACAAGACCTTGACTGGCGACTTGATCTAGAAATTGTGAACATTAATAGTGGAAAAGGTTGGGAAAATCCAGAAAATGTAATTAGTAAAGAAAAAGATTTGATTTATTTTGTATGCTTAAAACAACTACTAGAAGAAATTTTCGATATAAAACTTTATCAATTTGAAACAATAGAAGACTACTTCAATAGAGATAATTGGTCAGAAGCATACGAAAAAAACAACCTATCAAAAGACTCGCTACACTACGATATAAGGAGACATTTACTATGAGTAAACCAAAATATATCTACATCCTGCCAGAATACGCAAATCTTGAAAACCTCAAAAACAATAGAGGACAATACGAAGACGAATATGTAACCACATTTTCTCAAGAAGAAATACAAATAACACTAACAGAAACAAACTCATTAGTAGAAGACGAATATTGCTTAAATCTCAAATCATCAAAATTCACACTAGAAGGCGAAACAAAAGAATCAATGATACACCACCACAAAAAAGGACACTCAGACAAACATTTACAATTCAAACTCTATGCAAAAAACCAAGAAATAAGAATATTCCTAGAAAAACTAGACGAAGAAGACTACCAAAAATGCATAAAAGGATTCCTCTACATAGCAAAAGAATTAATTGTTCAAGAACAAGAAAACAATTCAATAAAAGAAAATTTAGTTGAGTATTTCTTCAACGAAAAAATTAAGCAACTAATCCCAGAAAGCAAATACCTACTGCAAAAAATAAACGAATCATGGGGTAATCAAAAAATACTAAACAACCAAAACAAACCAATGACTCAAAACGAAATAAAAGAACTGCAAACAGAACCGCACCTGAAATTATTTCTAGAAGAATTAGATAACTAAAAAACCATTTAAAAGAAGGAGTCCACAGATTTACCGTGGATAGGGTATAGCCCCGCCCGACCTCAAGTGCCATTATTTATATATGAAACTCCGATGTTGTATTACATAATATCAGGTATATTAAATAACTCATAATTGGGTTTAAAATCTTTATTAATTGAATAATGAATCTCATGTTTTCCTGAGTTTTTGTAAAGAGAAATTTCTTTTACTAAAACCCCTTCATCTGCCAAGTCGTCTAAATGTTCTTTCACTGTAAGTCCTGGCGCAACCCTCATTATACCATCTTGAGTATGAATTTCATCTTCCAAATCACACAAATAAAATTTACCCTTATCAATGTACGACTTAACAATTGCATTGGTGTTCTCAAAAAGATTCCCCATTATATATCACCTAAAAATTAAAGAATTGCTGAACTTAAAATAATTTGCCTTTTTTGATGCAAAAATAAAGAAAAATAAGAGTCCACTAAAAGACGTGAGACTCAGATATAGCCCCGCCCGGATTTGAACCGAGGTCCCCAGCTGTCTTCCAATCTGTCTCAGGGGCTAAGCACGAAGTGCGCATGTCACTTTGCGTGTCAACCGAGCGAAACCAGTTGGCCAAAGGCTGGGATGATTGGCCGCTACACTACGGGGCTTTTTGTGTTTTGTACTGTTGAGCTCCGCAAAACGTACTCTTTTTACAAGATTTTTTGAAAAAATCTTGGTGGTATATCTGCGGGGCTGAATGTTTATGTTTGAGAAATAGGTTCAGTTTTTAAAGGTTTTGAGAAGTTAAGCTTTCAAAACCCTGAAAACTTGTTTTCAATGCTTTTCTTTAAAAATTATATTTTCTTGCTGTTTTTCAGGTTTTTATCATTCTTTGATTTTTTTCTTTTTTTTGATATGACTCCACATGCTTTCTACTTCTTGTTCTTCCATTTTTAAATCGTCTTTGAAGTAATCACGCATTTTTCTGTAGTTTTCTGTAATCCTATTTGCTACACCTCTTATTGTGTCTAGGTGTTTGCCTGTTTTTCGGCTTATTTTTCTAAAGCTCATTTTTTGAGCCATTAACTTGCATATATGAATGAATTCTTCTCTTGATATTTTCATATTTTTTCGCACATTATTTATTTTTGTAAATGTTTTTTTGCATTCTGAGCATTTGTATCTAGGCACACCGTTTTTTTGTGTTCCATATTTTATTATGTTTCCTCGCAGGTGTTTTTTGTATTTTGAACATTTTTTATTTGGGCAGGTAAGGCTTAGTGCTCGTTCGGTTATCATATTTTGTTAAGTGTGGTTGTTAGTATTTAAATAATTTGGAGTGTGAGCCATTTTTAAGAATTCTTTCGCAATATTTAAATAGAAATCAACACTTTTCTAGGTCATAATGGATTTATCAATAGCCAGAAGTTTAGCATTTAGTGCTTCCGAAAAAAAGAAGCAAGAAAAAAAGGAAAAAAAGGATTCAGTTAACATTCCTGTTGAGAAGCAAGAAAAGAACATTTTTTCTAAAAAAAAGAATCATACAATGAAATTTTATATGAGAAAAAAAGAGCCTCTTTTCATGACTGATAAAGGCGCTGTTTCTATGAGCTCATTTGTGGATGTAGGTCAATATGATCCTTTTGATCCTTATGAGTTAATTCATAATATTGAAGATGTAATATTTGAAACAAAGGAAAAAGTTATTGATGTTAAAGATAAAATATTGGCTTTGACTTATAATTCTGTGATTCAGGGCATGGTTGTAAAAGAGACTTTATTGGATACGTGGAGAGGCATTTATGATGGTAATATAAATAAGAATTTACGTAGTGAAAGAAAAGAATTTAGGAAGGATCTTTATAATGAGCTTACAAAAAAACAGCATTATCCTGATTTGAAAGCAAAAATATTATCTAATTTAGCTCCATTGCCAACTAATAATCAGTCTAAACTAGCTTATACTGGGCTATTAGCTTATTTTTTAGACGGAATACCTGTAGAAGACGTTCAAGCTTTTAAAAAGGCGACTAAGATAAATTCTGAACAAGAAGAACACTATAATAATATAAGTTCTTTATCTAGAGTGTTAAATTCTCCAAGTGGCTTTGGTCAAGTCATGGCGTGGAGTTATGGTCTTGAAAAAGTTCTGGAAACACAAGGTATGGATGCGCAGGGATTGTCTATTGGGATAACGAATTTATATGTTGCTGCTAGAACAATTGATGTGTTAAAACAAAACTATAATTTGATTAAAAATAAAGAGTATACGGAGTCTGGAACGCTAGGTTGGACGATTGGAGGATTAGCTATACAAATATTGAGTAAAGCTGAAAAATCTTTAAAGAAAAATGATTCGTTACAAATAAAACTCATGTATATTGATGAAAAATTAGAGCCTGTAACTAAGAGAATTATGCCCTGTGCTGATACTATGTCTGATTATGTATCTGAGGGCATTGATGATATTGCAAAGAAACTTAGTGATGTGACTTCTAATATGCAAAAAACTATGTTTAATAATTATAACAAGTTGTTTTCAAAAAGTCATGATTTAAACTACATCCAATAATATTAAATGGTTCTAATATCTTTAAATAGTGCATCATGCACAAGAAATAATATAAACTATCGAATTTTTCCTAAATGAAGATGCTCCTCAAAAAAATTTCTCTAAAAAATATAAGATCTTACAAAGAGTTAGAAATAACTTTTGATGAAGGTTCAACTTTATTGTCTGGAGATATAGGTTCTGGCAAAACAACTATTTTATTAGCAATAGAATTTGCATTATTTGGATTTATAAGAGGTACGATTTCAGGATCTACTCTTTTAAGACATGGTGAACGGGAAGGTATAATAAATTTAAGTTTTGAAATAGATAATAAAAATATAGAAATTCAAAGAACGTTGAAAAAAACAAGTGTGGGAATACAACAGGATTCTGGATACATAATTATGGATGCTGAAAAGACTGATCTGACTGCTGTGGAATTAAAATCAAAAATTCTAGATTTGATAGGTTATCCGGAAGATCTTCTCACAAAATCAAAATCTTTGATATTTAGGTATACAGTATATACTCCGCAAGAAGAAATGAAACTAATTCTTTTTGAAAATTCAGATGAAAGATTGGAAAAAATAAGGAAACTATTTGACATAGATAAATACAAAAGAATAACTGAAAATGCTAATTTGTACGCAAAAGAATTAAGGAATGAAATAAAATTGATGGAGCTTTTAGTCCAGGGTCAGGAAGAATTAAAAAAAGAAATAAAAGATTTAGAAGACCAGATAAAACAGCTCCAAGAACAATTTGAAAAAACAGTGATTAAAGAATTAGAAATGCAAGAAGAGGATTTAAGAAAAGAAATAGAAAAAATAGAACAACAAGAAAAATTATGCGATACAATAAAAAATAAAATACAGATGAAAAAATCAGAACTAATTAATAACGAAAAAATCATAGAGAACTTAGAAGAACAAAATAAAGAAATAAACAAAGAATTAGAAGAAATAAAATCAGAACCAAAACCGAAAATTGCAGAAGATAATCAACAACAATCAGAAAGAGAAATCAAAGCTTTAGAACATACTCCAGAGTACTACGAAAAGTTAAAAGAAGAAAACGAAAAAAAATTATTGCTAGCAAAAAATAAAATCGCAATCTTAGAAAACAACGCGGAAAATGCAAAGCAACTAATACTAAAAATAGGTTCCTTACAAAATTGTCCTACTTGCAACCAAAAAGTAACGGAAGAACATAAAATTCATGTTGAATCAGAACAGCAAGCAAAGATAACTGAATCAGAAAAACAAAAACATAACTACGAAAAGATAATTTTGATAGCCCAGACAAATCTGGAAAAAATAAATAAAAAATTACAGGATTTAAGAGAAAAAAGGCAAGAGGAACAAATACAAAAAATAAAACTAGAAAACTGGGAAAAAAGGCAAGAAAAAATAATTTTTCTAAAAGAAAAACAAAAACAGATCCAAAAGAAAGAGGAAGATCAAAAAATAAGTATCGTTGAACTAAAAAAAATCTTGAATGAATACGTTAAGCAACTTCAAACAATAAAAATAGATGAACAAATGATGTTAAAAAACAAACAGAATTTGAAGGAACTGCAACAAAAAATAAGACAACAAGAAATAGTTAAAGCGGAAATAAAACAAAAAATATATGGTAAACGAGAACAAAAGAATCAAAAACAAACAGAACTGAACAAAAAACAGGAACTTAGCAAAAATATACAAAAACAAAATAAAATACATAACTGGATAAAAAACCATTTTATCAATTTAGTCGTCAATATAGAAAAACACACATTAGCGACAATACACCAAGAATTCAATCAAAGATTTAGAGATTGGTTTAAAACTTTAATAGAAGATGAAACAATACAAGCGCAATTAAATGATACTTTTGCGCCAAGTATAAATCAAAACGGTTATGATACCGAAATAGAAAATTTAAGTGGTGGGGAAAAAACAGCAGTAGCATTAGCGTATAGATTAGCATTAAACAAAACAATAAACGATTATATAAGCAATATAAAAACAAAAGATATAATAATTTTAGATGAACCAACAGACGGGTTTAGCACAGATCAACTAGATAAAGTCCGAGATGTCCTTGAACAGTTAGGAAGCAGACAAACAATAATTGTAAGTCATGAACCAAAAATGGAAAGCTTTGTAGAAAACATAATACAGATAAGAAAGCATGATCACACATCAGAAATAGTTTAATCTTATATGCTTTGTTTATTGCAAATCCGGTTTTATAAAAAATATAAATTCTGATTTTTCTAAATTGAAGATTTAATAACAATTAAAGACTTAAATCGTATCTGAAAAAATCAATACATCAAACTAACATCAAACTAAAGAAGTTAAATTAAACAAACAAAGCATTAAAAGCCACTTACAATATCAAGTATCAAAGGGGGTAAAATTAAGTAACAGGCAAGAAATTAACTATTTCCATTTAATATCTTTGATAAAATCGGGAACAAAAAGAGCCGGAGCAACAAATTTATCTTTAATCAAATTCTTAACTAACTCAATATTTGTGAAACCTATTTTGCCAACATAGAACAATTTAATATCTTCTTCTGTTTTTATAAATTCTTTCATTTTTAAAAAACCTTCTATATATAAGTGGTCTTTGCCCAGTCCTCCTCCACGAAAAACTCTGACTGCCAGGTTCCAAGATTGATCACGACTAAAACCATACTTTAGAAACATATCAAAAATGTATTTGAAAGACTTGCCGCGATAAAAAGCATCAACAGCTAATACGCGCGCAGCATAAATTCTCAAAGTATTAATTTCAAGTTTTCCAGTTAGTTGCTCAACTAGCAAAGCACCACCCTCTTCAGTAGAATGATATTCTGGAAACCCTGACACAAACAATTTCAACCTTTGTCTAAAACCATTAGCGGCCCTCATAACATGCCAACCAACATCATGAACTAATAGTCGATCGATATCTGACTGAGCGTAAATTGTGTTCTTTCCTACAAATATTTGTTTAGTTTCTTGATGAATAACCATGTTTTTTTTATCAACCAGTTCAATTTTCCAATCATTTAAATTATTCCTAATAAGACAACCGCGAAGTTCTTTAATAAAATACTCAACATCAATATCATTAAAATAAGATAAACCACTAACTCCAACTAAAATATTTTTAGCAAAATCAAAGCACCTACTGCTAGGAACACCAAAAATCTGTTTAGATAATTTTTTTCTCTTCCTTAAATTGCCTCTACAAAGATTTAATTCGTTTAACAAAATCAATTCATTAATTTTTTTCTGATAAACTTCTTTTAAAATGCCATCAGGAACTTTTAAAGATTTTAAGGTGTCGATAAGTTTCTCAGGTTTTTCGTCAGAATCAAAAGGTAGAAACTCAAATTCAGGATTTTTCAAGTTATTGGTAAAAAAAATCTCTTTTTGAGTTTCTTCGTTGACTGGTGTTGAGTAGAAAATAGGTCTTGTCTTTTTAGATATTTCAAATAATTTCAAATCAACTTCTCCGAAAATATCTGACGGTTTCACTGCAAAAAAAATAATTAACTAATATATAATAGTTACCAATAACAAAAAACAATATAAATGAAAGCGCAAAAAAGGTATTTATGTTAGAAACAATGGGTCCTATAATTCTATTTATAGGCGCAATTTTCCTGTTGATGAAAAGTTCAGATTTTTTTACTGATGCTTCAGAAAAAATAGGTTTGCATTTTGGAATGCCAAAATTCCTAATAGGTGTAACTATTGTAGCCATTGGAACCTCATTACCAGAGTTAGTAAGTAGCATAATTGCAGTAGTAACAAATAATAGTGAAATTGTGGTTGGTAATGTAATTGGAAGCAATATAACGAATATTTTTCTTGTTTTAGCAGTAGTTGCAATAATTGCGAAAAAAATAAAGGTGGAATATGATTTGATTGGTATAGATATGCCTTTTTTATTAGGATCGGCATTCTTGCTAATATTGGCTTTGATGGACGGACAATTTTCATTAATTGAAGCAATACTTTTCATAGTGCTTACAATAATCTATATGATTTACACAGTAAAACAAGAAGAACAAAACAAAAACGTTAAACAACATAAACTTCAAAAGAAAAAATTGCCATTATCTGTGCCTATAATACTTTTACTAAGCGCTATAGGAATATATTTTGGGGCAAAATTCACAGTAGATTCTGTTGTTGCGATGTCTGAAATTTTTAAAATAGGTAAGGAAATACTTGCAGTAACTATAGTTGCGTTAGGAACATCGCTCCCTGAATTAGCAGTGAGTATAAGTGCTGCAAGAAAAGGAAGAACCGAAATGGCAATAGGAAATGTTTTAGGTTCGAATATCTTCAATTCATTTGCAATAATGGGTTTAGCAGGTTTGTTTGGAAAAATTGTTGTTCCCAACATAATGATTTCTCTAGGTCTTCCAGTTATGTTAATAGCCACGTTAATGTATTTCTTTATAACGCTAGACAAAAAAACAACTAAATGGGAAGGTTGGCTGCTGTTAATATTCTACATGTTTTTTATAGGGTATATGGCTGGAATAATGTGATTCTTCGGGGGTAGAATTGGAAGATACTTACAATGATTCTTTTATTGCGCGCTAGCGGAAGGGGTCTAGTTTCTTAGCAGACTCGGAGCAGGGATTTTCATTATAAAAAAGATTGAATTTATGAAAAAATATTAGCTATAAATAAAGAAAATGTGAGTCAATCCTCAATCTAAATGTAAAGAAAGCAAAGCTTTTGTGTACAATAAATGCAAAGTATTTATTTGTATTAAATCTCTTACGCTAGCACGCAATAATAATTTTATGGTTTTAAAATATTTAATCATCTAAGCCAAAAGTTTTTTCGAATTGACGCATTTCTTGCAATTTAGAAAGGAAATGATGTCCTCTATCTTTAATAACTATTACTTCGCGATCTTCATTTTTTTGGATTCTTTCAACAAATTCTTTGCCTATTAATTCTTCTAAATAAAGATTCATCTGTTTGTAGGAAAGATTAGATTTATACATTAAGTGAGTTGGTTTAATCTCTCCGCCTTTCTTTTGAATAGCTAAAAGCATATCTTCAATAATATCAAGTCTTCCCCGTTTTTTTCCCATATTTAAGCACCGAAATAAAAGTATATAATAAGCCGCCAAAGGCCAATAATTGAATAATTTCTGCAATAAAATAAATTAATGGATTATAAAATGCTAATAGAAAAAATAGATGACTAAGCGCATAAATAACAAAACTGACACACAAAAATTTGGTTGTGCTTAATTTATTTTTCTTGTATTTATAGTAGAATTGTAAAGTGATAAGAATGGTTATTATTAAAGATGTCAAATGAAGCACATAATAAGCTGATGTAGTCAAAAATAAGGAGAGAGTTATCAAATATAGTACTAATAGCATCATGCTCTTAGATTTTTCCTTTTGATAAACAAATAGTAATAGGAATAAACCGATTAATGTGACTAAAGCATATATCATAAACAACAAAATGAAGCCCATATTACTACAAGTATATCCGTGAGAGATATTTGCTAAAGCATAATAGCTCCAAGATAAATTATCTTTTAGATAAAATGCGCCGTATGTCAAAATCTTGAATAAAAAAGCAATACTTATCAAGATCATAGACCATGCCATATAAAGTAAAGATTTTTTCCTATGAATATTATATGCTTTAAATGCATAAATTGAAATTAACACGAGAACTATAAAACTAAACAAATCTATGATTGCATCAAATCCTATAAACCATTTAGGACCGCAAAATAATTGAACTCCCCTCATAATATTCACACCCGCAGTCTATTTATAAAATTTATGTAAAAAAAACATGAATTCTTTATTCACAGGGTATTAAAAACATAAAATAGATCTTTTTGTAAGAGGTGGTAAAATGAGAAGATTCCTACAAATACCTGAAGAAAATTATTCGGTGGAAGATTTGGAGTTAAGTGCGGAAGAGATATATGTTCTTAAAGTAAATAAAAAATATAGAAAAAATAACCAGAGTGTTTTATTGAATTTGGCAGTGCCTCAAAGTGCGCGAGTTGAAGATGCATAAAAAAAGATAAGTAATAATTTAAAAGAATACTTTTTCAAAGAAATAAAATAAGGCCTAAAGTCATTACTAAACCTATGATTATCTCGATAATGCCAACAATAATTGCGAAAATAGCAAATCCGAATCCTTTTTTGTCTTTCATTTTTTTAATGTTGGTTAAACCAATTATTCCCAATATTGTTGATGCTAGACCTAATATGATATTTAAAATGGGTATTCCTACTAAAAATATTCCTATGAAACCACAACCAAAACCCCACATGGTGCTTGTTTCAACGTCTTTTTCTGTGCCTTTAGTAGAATTTCTATTAGTATACATCTTTGAAGCTTTATCATCTAAATCTTTTGTCAACAAAATCACCTATTTTTTTTCTAAAATTACCGCGGTTCCATATACAAGGATCTCTGCTGCGCCTTGTGCAATTTGAGATGTCATAAAGCGCATCCCTATAATTCCATTGGCGCCCAATTTTTTAGCATCTTCGTCCATTCTGATGATTGCATTTTCTCTTGCTTCAGTTAAAAGATCCATGTATTGCGTTAGTTCGCCACCTGTAAGATTCTTTAAACCAGCAACGAAATCTGCACCTATCCATTTAGCACGAACACTATTTCCCCGAACAACGCCCAGAACTTCTTTAATTTTATATCCTTGTATGTCATTAATTGTCGAATGAAACACTATAATCACCTCAAAAAAATATAATATAAAAAGAGTTAAAAAATCTTCCGTTTTTATAGGCCTTTAAACCATTGTTGTGCAAATGTTCCAAGAACAGGGACTTCTTTTTTTTCGCCTTTTATTGCTGAAATTAGACCCATGATCCAAAAAACAAATACGACAACTGCAAGAATCCAACCGACAATAGGTATCCATGTCAAAACAGTGCCTGCTATCATTAAAAGCAAGGATTGTCTGATGTGAAAACTTCCTAAAGAAGTTTTTTTGTTAAGATTTAATATTAATGCGACAATCCATCCTATCCAGGTTATGTAAGATACTATTGCTATAACTTTTGCATCATCTTTTACCATATTTTCAACCTCCTAATGCTTTTGAAAGAATTTGTTAGCTTAAAAAGTTATCTAAAAAAGGAGTTTTAGTGGTGTTTTATTAAACAAACACAAACATTATTGTTACTGTAAAGTAGCGAAAGATTTATATATTGGGTTTTATTTTTTTATAAAATGATTAATGAAGGTAAACCGAATTCATTTTTTAAGTCATTACAAGCACTTGAAAGTGTTGTAAATTTGCTAATCAATTCGGAAGAAAAATTACGAAGTTTAGGAGACAAAGAAGTTAGTTCTAAAGAGTTTCAATATAGTGTGATAAGAGGATTATCTCAAATAATGACTGAAGAATACAAAAAAGATGTAACTAAACTAATTAAAGACTATGTTTTTTATGGTAATAAAGACTTAAAAAAAGTTGTTGATAAAATTATAGATGTGGAACGGGAACATGCCTGGAAAGATAAAGTTGAAATTGATGTTTCTTACATGATCAAAACAAAAACTGGCGAAGCAATTAACATTTCTGATAGAGCTGATTTGATGAATTTCAAGCACAAAAATATACGCGATTTAAATATTGAAAAGTGGTTTGATGAATTGGTTGAATATGGCTCTGGTTGGCTCCCTAAAAAATTAAAAGGAGCTAAAGCAAAAAATTTGGCCGTGAAAAATATTGAATCTTTGCTTGCATTTCCAGTGTATACTACTATTTCTGACACTAATCTTAAACGTTTCGTGTCTGAATTTGAATTGCAAAATATTATTAAGAAAGATCCTAAGAAATATTTAGGTGATTTTTTTAATACTTTTGAATATGATAAAATCTTTATGGCAGGTAATTTCATAAATATTCAATATCCTAAAGGTTATCCTAACAAAAGATTGTTGAATTTAACTACAAGAACTAAACAAAATTTTTCAGCCAGTAAAAAATATGCGCGTGTTGTAGCAAAAATAAATAAGCAGAGTAATGATGGCATTGGTCTAAATGCGGAAGTCTATGGACCTAATCTTGTTTCTTTTACTAAAGATTTTACGAATTTTTTGCAAAAAGAATCTTATACTTACCACCTTGACAATAGATTTTTAAGAGGTTCTTCTAATTATGAAAATATTGGTGTTGCAGACATTATTTATTGTGATAGAGAAATGTTAGGTAGTGCTTTTAAAATTATAGAACGACCGGATTTAATCTTGAATGAGAAAAATGCAGCTTCTTTAAAGAAATTGTCCAAGAAACTAATACAAGGTATTTGGCTAGATTTTACAACAAAGAATAATATTCCTATGGAATTGCAGATTAAGACGCCTGTAGGTCAATTGATATATGAGGATGGTGTGTTTAGCCATTACTCTAAAGATTATCATTTGAGAAGAACTTCTGATGTTCAGAAAAATTTACAGAATAAAAAAAGAGATTTTATTGTTGATTACATCGCTAAAGAGATAATTTTTAAATCTTTTAAAGAAGCCACTGGAAATTATGAAGAACAATATTTTAATGTGCGTTGGTAATGTTTAATTCTTATAAAAAAGATTATAAAAAGATAAAAAAATTATAGTAATGGGTTTTGTCCGCCGTATAGCGCATAGAATGCTCCATTTTTAAATTCTAAACTAAAAACGTCATTATTGCATTTTGTTGCTCTCATTTTATCTACTTTAATTTCTCGCACTATATTTCTTCTAAAAGGCGTTAGTCTTAGAACAATTATTGCGTCTGAAAGGAAAGCCTCATTATCAAACATGTTTCTACTTGCATCTGTTATTTCTTCTGATATCATGTATGATGTTATTTTTTGTTCTTTTAAGAATTCGAAAAAATTAAAGAGTTCCATTCGGGGGTTGTCAAAAGTGCTTAGTGTATACAGTGCTTGGAGTGAGTCAAAAGTTAACAGTTCTATGTTTACTTCTTTCTTGGTTCGTAATATTATGTTTTTTACTACGTTTATCCAGCTTCTATTTTCGCTTGTTTTTACGTCTTTTACCTGACCTCTTATTGCTGCCAAGTCAACAAGTATTAGGTTTCCTCCTGTTTTATTTGCTTTTTTTAACAGTGCTCCGAATTTGCTTAGATCATTTATGTTTATGGTATTTATTTTACTTAAGTCATACCCCATATTTTCCATATTTAGTATTATAGATTCAAAGCTTTGCTCCAGTGAGATATATAATGAATTTTTTTGGTTAAGTAGTGTTTCGTTGTATTGTACGC
This sequence comes from Candidatus Woesearchaeota archaeon, assembly GCA_021735165.1. Lineage (NCBI taxonomy): Archaea > Nanobdellati > Candidatus Woesearchaeota > Candidatus Woesearchaeota archaeon. The sequence continues at coordinate 64,756 of JAIPHP010000001.1, read as the reverse complement.
TAAAACATAGTGAGGATTTCATCGTTCCTGCTGATCCATGTATTAATGTTATGTGTCCTTCTGGGATTCCGCCTTGAATATTTTCATCTAGTCCTTTTATGTATGTTTTTATCCTCTTTAGATTAGAAGGTTTACTGATATCTTGGGACATTATTTCTCCACCTCTTTCTTAGTGCTTAGTCGTATCACTTTATATGTTTTTTGGATTTTTAAGGTGTGTCCTTAGGTCTTTCTTTTTCGTATTACAAAGTATTGTTAGCTGCTTCGCAGTCTAAGTTTCACTAAGAAACACAGATCTTTAACGTGTTCCACTTCGTGTTTCTCTTAATTGAGCTCTAGGGTAATACAGATATTTGGAACAAACCCTAACTTTTAATAAGTAAAATAACTAAAGTGTGTTATTGATTTTATTAAAAGCTATTTAATGCAATAAAAGTTTGTTGAAACAATTTATCTCCATTTTAAAAGATGGATTTTTCTGGCTTTCGTATGCAGAATTTAGTCTTGAAAACAATCAGGAGTTTATGTTTTTTTGATTTCGTAGAGTATTACTTTCCCTTTTTTTGTGGTTGCTGCTAAGTATTTGTTTTTTATTGTTATTCCTGTGATTAAATCTCCTGTGTTTTCTTTATAGAGTATTTTTCCTTGTATTTTTCCAGGGTCTTTTGTTGGTATTTCTGAAAAGTTTGATTCCTGCATTACTATTCCTGATATTCCTGGTATGTATTCGTAATTGTATTCTCCAGTTCCATTTATTATATATATATTTCCGTCGTATGAGGGTATTGCTAAGTATTTTTTTTGATCTATTTCAAATATTTTTGGTTGTGCCACAACCCAAAAGTTTGTTGCGAAATTCCATTTTTCTATTCCTTTATCACTTAATATGTATGTGTTGTTATCTGTACTTCCTATTATTATTTCAGTTAATTTGTCTTCGTCTATGTCTCCTATTTCTGGTTCTGCATATATAGATCCTTTAGTTTCAAATTTCCAATTTAGGTTTCCTTTTAAATCTAAACAGTATACATTGTTGTCTGTTGAGCAAACAATTATTTGGTTTTGATTAAATATTATGGGGTTGCTTATTATTTTGTTTTTTGTTTTATATGTCCAATTTGTGGTTCCATTTTTTGACAGGTTTATTACGTTTCCTTCGCTAGTGCATATTATTATTTCATCTTTTAAGAGTATTGGTGATGCTTCTATTTTTTCTGATGTTATGTATTTTGCTATGAGTTTTCCTTGTTCATCTAGAATGTAGATGTATTTGTCTGTGCTTCCTATTACTATTTTTTTATCTTTGTATGTTGGGGAGCTTCTTATTGCACTCTCTGTTTTATATGTCCAATTTAGCTCTCCGTTGTCTGTTAGAGAATATACTGTTCCGTTTTCATTTCCAAAGATTATGTTAGTTTTGTCATTTGTTGTTGTTAACAAAGGTTTGCTGTTTATACCATGCCCTGTTTTTGTATCTACGAAAAGTTTTTCTATTTCATTTGTTTCTTCTTTTGTATCAAATTTCCAATTTAGGTTTCCTTTTTTGTCTATGCTTAGTAATTCTCCGTTTTCAGTAGGTATTAGTACGTAGTTTTCTTTGTTTTTTGTTATTATTTGTGGTTCGGTAGTTATTGTTTGATGTATATTCATTTCAAATATTTTTGTTAGTATTAGTTTTTTTGGCATTTTTTTGGATTCTTTTTTTGGTTTTTATGTTTTGTTCCTTTTTTGTGGGTTTTTAATACTTTTTGTATTGTTTTTATGTTTTTACTTCGAAAACTTTAAAAACGTGGTTTTGTATTTTGTTTTTGGGTTATTTATGGGTGAGTTGTTAAAAGATATTGAATCTTATTTGAGGAGTGGTTTGTCCATTTCTGATGTTAATAGGAAACTTTTGAAAGCGGGGTATGCTGAGTCGGATATAGTTGTTGCTATGAAAAGTATTGCCCGGGAGTATGCAGATCATAATGATTTCGTTTCTAATGATAGTTTGTCTAAGAAAAAGTATTTTTTAGATAGGTTTGGATTTGGTTTGGCGTCTAATCAGGTTTTAAGTGTTTTGTTTTATTTAACGGGTGCAGGTTTTTTTTTGATTGGGTTTTTGAATGTTTTAAGGACTTGCATCACCACTTTTTTTTCCACTTTTTTTAGAGAGTATTATGATAAAGCTAATTTTAGAGTGTGGTTTATTAATTTTAGTGGTTTGGTTTTTGGGTTTAGTTTTTTGTTTATTGCGTTGGCGGTTTCTCTTGGTTCTATTTGGCTTTTCGCAGTTAGTTTTTTAGTTGGTTCTGTAGGTGTTGTTATTTATGGTGATTTATTCAGGACGTTTAGAGAGAGTTCTAGTAAGGGTTTTAGTGTGTTGGTGTCTCCTACTACTGCGTTTTTTGGTGTTTTATTGATGTTTTTTGGTTTTTTAGGTAGTGCGGTTTTGATGGATTTGGTTCCTTTGTCAGGGGTTTTATTTAGTTTGAGTGTTTTTGGTTTTGATTTTAGTTTTCGTTTGCATGGTTTTTTGATTGCTTTTGAGTTAACAACTATTGTTTTTATTTTGTCTTCTTATTGGCTTTCTAGGATGAAGTTTAGAAATTTTACTAAGAAATTATCTTTTTTTGAATTTAAGACTTATTTTATCGAATCTGTTTTTAGAAAAGGTAAGAGGTTTTTATATAATAAACATCTTTTGATGTTAGGTCTTGCTACTTTGTTCTTGGCGGTTTTTCAGTCAGCAACTTATAGTTTGGCAGGAGTTTATATTTATTCGGAATTTGAGCCTATTTTTTTGGGCAAATTTATGAATCTTGTTTTTGTTTTTGGTATTCCTTTAGTGTTTTCTATTTTCGGGCCGATAATTGCTTCTAGGTTTAATAAGTATCTTGGTTTGTCTCCTTTGTTGGTGTTTGGCTCTGTTCTTGTTTCTTTTTTTCCGTTAGCCTTATCTATGAATAGTTTTTTGCCTGCTTTGGTTTTAGCTAATTTATTTAGTATTTTTGGAGCTAGTATGCTTGGTGGGGGTAATAGTTTACTGGCGTCTAGATATCTGAATTCTTTTGATAGGAAATTATTTTATTCTTTTTCAAGTCTTATTATTTTAATTCCTTTTTTTGTTTTGACATCCGTTCTTTTTTTTATGGGTTCAAGAGTTGGATATTTGGATTTTTTTAGGATTATTGGTGTTGGAGTTTTGGTATTTTGCATTCCGATTTATTTTTTGTTAGTGTTTTGGGCTAGAAAAGGTAATTTAGTTGATGCATAAGTTACTTCTTTTGTTTATCTTTGTTTTTTTTTGAATGGTTGTTTATACGCTTATTTTGTTGTTGTTTTAAAAAATTATTGGTTGTGGTGTTTTATTTGTGTCAAAAAATCTAAGAATTTGATATTTGCCTTGAAAATCATTAAATTTATATAATGTTTTTTTTAATAAGGTATTTATGCCTGATTTAAAGTTTGATCCTACGGATAAGTTGCATTCTCAGTTCGTTGCTACTTTTGAGATTGAGCACGAGGATATTTTTCATTTAAAGAATATATACAAGTTAATTCATGAGTGGTTTAAAATGTATAATTTCACTTCTCCAGATACAGGTAATGAGAAAATTGAGACGTTGTATTTTGAGAAAATTCTTGGTAATGGCAATTCTGAGCATCACATTTGGTGGAGAACTCATCATATTCCTAGCAATAATAAGTATTATAAGTATTATCTCAAGCTTGATTTTCAAACTTTGAATATGGGTAAGCACAAAGTGACTCATAAAGGTCAGCAAATTGGTACTAATAAAGGAGATCTTATTCTTAGGTGCACTTCTTGGGTTGTTTTGGACTATATGCATTCTTGGAGGAATCATCCCATTTTGAAATATTTTGATGAGTGGTTTATTAAGAGGATTTATAAAAAACAGATTGATTTTTTGAAGACTGATTTATGGATTAAAACTTATAAGTTACATGATACGATTAAACAATATATGAAGCTTAAGACGCCTTCTAATATGCCTAAGCCTTTTCATAGTGAATTGGGACTTTGATAATTCTTTTTTTTTCGAGGTTTAGATGTTAATATTTTTATATGGTTTAGTTGTTCTTGTTTTTTATGGATGAAATATTTAAGAGGATTAGTTCGGTTTTGACTGTAGATTCTAATGTGGATTTTTCTTTTTGTTTTGGCAGTGCTAATTCAGGCGTTGATTTGAATTCTTTGTCCATTAATGATTTTTTTTCTTTAAAATCTGTTTTTACTGATAAAAAATTTTTTTTTATTGATGGTGGTTCTTCTGTTTTGTTTTGTAATCCTCTTTTTTGTGTCTCTTTTTTAAGGGTTGCTTATGTTGCTTATGTTGGCGAGAAGAAGGTTGAAGTTTCTTCTGATGAATATTTTGTGAGTGGAGTTTTGGATAAAATAAATGGGCGAATAGTTTTAACTGCTGAAAATGTGGCCTTAGGAGTTGTTAGAGAAGAATTCGTTTATTTAGATGATAGTTCTAAGAGTGTTGACTTTGTTGGTATTATTAATGGTTTTAGAAGGAAGCTAGAGTTGGAACTTGTGTGTTCTTTATGTTTTGATAATAAACATTGCTGTGTTGTTCTTGATGGCGATTTGGATTTTGGTGAACACGTTGATTTGTATGATTCTGTGGTTTTAAATTGTGTCAAAAATGGCGTTTTTGTTATTGGTGTTGCTAAAGGTTCTGATTTAAGGACGGGCTCAGGGTATCCTTTGTTGTTAGCTATGGATGTTGTGGCTAAAAGGTTTGCTTTGAAATCTTTTTTTGTTCCTCTAATTTCTAAATTTTATGAATCTGTATCTTTGGGAGTTGTTTCTTTTAATGAAAATTCTAATCTTTTGTTTAGATTAGATTATTTTAGTTTTCAATCTGATCATTTAGCTGATTTATTGTGCGGGCTTTGTTTTTTTTCTTGTGATTCTGCGTTATTAGGATATCCTTATGGGTTGATTGAAGTTGATGATTTAGCAAGAGTTAGTGTTGAAGAAACAAATTTTTTGAAAATTGAGTTTTTTGAAAAATTTAAGGATTCTGATAGTTTAGAGTTTATTGATAATTTGTGGGAAGTTCATAGTTTTCTTGATAATATGAAATTTTAGGTTTTTTGTTTATGACGTTGTTTTTTGTGTGTTATTTGTTTTTTTTTGTGGAGCGTGTCACTAACATCTGTATTGCTCTAAAGCTCAATTGAGAGAAACACAACGCGGAACACGTTAAAGATCTGTGTTTCTTAGTGAAACTTAGACTGCGAAGCAGCTAACAATACTTTGCAATAAGAAAAAGAAAGATTTGGGACACGCCTTATTTTGTGGTAAAATTTATATAGTGTTGTTTTTAATCTTTTATTTAGAGGTGAGGGTGTCTGTTTGATATAATTTCGGTTGGAAGCAACACAGTTGATATTTTTGTTAAGACTAAGGCGTCTGTTATTCATGTTAATACTGGTAAAAAGATTAAAAAAAGCGATTCTTGTTTGGTGTATCCTGTTGGTGAAAAAATTTTAGTTAATCATTTAGAGCATCAGATTGGTGGAGGAGGTACTAATACTGCTGTTTCTTTTTCTAGATTAGGTCTTAGGACTGGTTATGTTGGCGTTATTGGTAAAGATGATGAAGGTTTGAAAGTTTTTAGATTGCTTAAGAAAGAGAACGTTCATTTTTTAGGTGTTCTTGGTAAAGTAACTGGTTTGAGTGTGGTATTGGATAGTTTGCATGATGATAGGACTATTCTTACGTATAAGGGTTGTAATGATAGTTTAAGGTTCAAAGATATTGTTAAGGCCAATCTTAAGACTAAATGGTTTTATTTCAGTTCTATGGTTGGAGAGTCTTTTGATGCTTTAAACGATTTGGCTTTGTTTGCAGAATCTGCTAGAATTAAAGTTGTTTTTAATCCTTCTTCTTATTTGGTAAAGAAAGGTGCGGCTTACCTTAATAATATTTTGTCTAGATGTCATTGTTTAATTCTTAATAAGGATGAGGCAAGGGTTCTTTCTGGAAAAAAGGATATAAAAAGTATTTTGAAATTTTTGAAGACTCATGTTAAGGATTTGGTCGTAGTCACAGATGGTAAAAATGGTGCTTGGTGTTATGATGGCGATTTGGTTTTACAGTCTAAATCTTCTAATAAGTTAAAAATAGTAGAAACTACAGGAGCTGGAGATGCTTTTGCTTCTGGTTTTACATCAGGTCTTGTCTTAGGGAAAAATTTAAAAGCTGCATTTAAAATGGGTTTTATACAAGCAGAAAGTGTAATACAATCATATGGGGCTAAGAACAAGCTTTTGAATTATGATGAGCTTGTTAAGTTGTTGAATAAGGATAATAGAAAAATCGTTGAGTACAAATTGAGGTGAGATGTATGTTATTTTTTAAGAAGAGATCTATTATTAAGGATGGAAAATTTTTAATTTTAGCTTATGATCAAGGATTTGAACATGGGCCTGCTGATTTTAATTTAGAAAATGTTAATCCGCAGAGAATTTTTGATATTGCGTTGAAGGGTGATTATACTGCAGTCGCTGTTCAGGCAGGCATTGCTGAGAAATATTATTTGGGAGAAAATAGAAAGGTTCCTTTAATTGTTAAATTGAATGCTAAAGATAGATTTGATAATTATGATCCTGTTTCTTTAAGTCATACTAGTGTTAAGTATGCTAAAAAGCTCGGAGCCTTAGGTGTGGGGTATACTATTTATTTGGGCGCGTCAAGAGAACAAGAGATGTTTAGAGAGTTTGGAATGATTTGTGAGGAAGCTAAAAGGTTGGGATTGTTGGTTGTTTGTTGGATGTATCCTAGAGGGCCTTCTATTAAAAATGATTTAGATACTGATATCATTGCTTATGGTGCTCGTGTTGCCATGGAATTAGGTGCTGATGTTGTTAAAGTTAAATATAATGGGGATCCTGAAGGGTTGAAGTGGATTATTAAGTGCGCTGGCAGGGCTAGAGTTGTTGTTGCGGGTGGTAAGAAAATTGGCGAAACTGACTTTTTTAGTGCGATTTCTTCAGCTATTGCTTCTGGAGCTTCTGGAGTTGCTATTGGTAGAAATGTTTGGCAAGATTCAGATCCTGAATCAATTTCTAAGAAGTTAAGTGAGATTGTTTTTGGAGTTAGTAAAGAAACTAACTAATTTTTTTGGGTATTTTAAGCATTTTGTTAATTTTTGGCGTGTATTTAGTTTTGTTTGCTTATGTTTAGTTGTTTTTTTATGTTTAGTTTTTTTGGTGGATGATTTGTTGTTTGAGTTTAATAACAGTTTAATCAAAATCTTTATATACCTATGTTTTTATTTGTTTATATCCGTGGACTGAGGTGTATGTATTGAATTTCACTCTTACTTTGAGCAAGATTAATTTATCTGACATTCATAAGGTAGGTTCTAGAGCGCTTGATCTTGCGATTTGTGCGCAAAATAGGATTCCTGTGGTTTCTAGTTTTGTTGTGCCTCATGTTTTTTTTGAGGAATTTCTTAGTTTTAATGGTTTAGATGTTAAGTTACAGAAGTTGACTTCGGATGCTGAAGGTTCACATGGTGATTTTGAGGTTGTTTACAATAAAATTAAATTTTTATTTAGTAATTCCGGGTTTCCTCCTGATTATTTGGAGCAATTAAGGGAGTCTTATGAGGCTTTTTCTATGGGTGCTGATTCTTTTGATGTTTCGTCTTTGCTTAGCAAAAAGGATGAGAGGGTGAATTTATTTGTCAGTCCTGATTATGATTTGCCTCTTAGTACTTTTAAAGGTGTTTTTCTTAATATTTGCGGATTTGATAATTTTATTTGTGCTTTGAAGTCTTGTTGGTTAGCGATGTTTTGTCCGGAAATGCTTAAATATCGTCTTAAATTAGGGATTAAGAAGTTTTCTATGGGTGTTGTTGTTCAGAGTATGTATAAATTTCCTTTTACTTGCGAAGTTGATTCAGGTTCTAGTCTTTCAGGGGTTTTTGTTTTTGCATATAAGGGTCTTTTGGATATTACGAATTCTTTTTCTAAAGATGAGTTTTTAGTTAGAAATGAGTATTTGGAGTTGGTTGATGCAAGTGTTGTCAGGCAGGAATTTGCTATTTTGGCTTCTGATAGATCAGGAATTTTAATTAAACGTTCTTTGGGTTCTAAAGGTGATGGTCAGAAGTTGTCTAATTTTCAAATAAAGGAGGCTGCTAGGCTTTGTAAGAAAGCTAAATCTGTTATTGATAAGGATTGCAAAGCGTATTTTTCTGTTTCTAGTGATGCTTTTAAATTATTTTTAGTTGATTCTTTTAGTTCTAAGTCTGATATTTCTGAAAAGTTTAGTGTTGATGACACTTCTTATGGAAAACTTGGTGGACAACGAGTCATTTCTAAGAAGGGCGATGTTGATGTTTTTGACTCTAAAGAAGATTTCGCGATAGATGATGTTAAAGAAGTTTCTTCGGGTGAGTGTGTTGTTGAAGAACGTTCCGATTATCAGGATGATGATGGGGATTTTTCTAATGATTCATCTGTTGAGGAAGATAAATTTGTTGTTGAAAATACTATTGACCCAGATATTAAAAGTGCCGATGAGTTGATAAATGATTCTTCTGAGGATGATTTTATTTTAGATTCTGATTCTTTAGATGAGAATTCTAGTTCTTCTAGTTCTTTGGGTTCTTCTGTTTCTTTGCTTGATGAGTTGAAGTCTGTTGAAACTTTGTTGGTTGAAAAAGTTTATTCGTTTTATAGAAGTAAATATGGTGATGAGCCTCTAAGTTTAGATGATGCTTTAGCTAGGTTGGCGGAGTACCCTAATTTGGTTGGTCTAAGGGAGATTGGGGTATTGAAAAATTTTAAGGAATCTATTTTAAATGGTGAGTTTGTTGAGGAGGATTCAGTTAGGGAATTAATTAATAAGGCTAAAGAGTTTCCTGGAGGTTCCTTTTGATGGCTTTTGCTTTATTTAAGAGGCCTGAGCCTCGTATGGTTCAGATTGAGCAATCTGATATGTCTGTTGTTAAACAAATTTTTGATTTGATTGGTCGCTTGGAGAAAGAGTTGTATTCTTTGAGTGAGGCTTTAAGATCTAATGATGTTGCAGGGGTTGGTGCTAGGTTGGCGGAGTTAGAGAATACTTTTACAAGGGTTAAGACTAAGATTGATAGCTTAATTGTGGATGTTGATACTATTATGGGTATTGAGGCTCAAAATAAAGATTACATTATGTTTAATGATAATGATTATATTATGGATAAGAAAGAGAGATTGCAGTTGATGAGTGATACTTTGGAGGAATTGTTGGAGTTGTTAGCCCAGCATCCTGGTTTATCAGAATTAAAAGGCGATTTGTTGCAGTTTCTTTACTCTAAGTTGAATTTGTTAATTAATTCTCTTAATAGTGTTGGTTATGATGATCAGGCTATGAGTTCTGTTTATTCTAGAATTTCTTCGTTATAATTTTAGGTGGGTTATTTGTCTTGTTAGCGTTTTGTGTATTTTTATTTTGATTATTTTTTGGGGGCGCCATTTACTTTTTTGTATTGTTTTTGTTATTTTTTTGTTTTCTGGGTGCACCAGTATTATGTCTTTGGTGGTTGTTTTTGCATTTTTTAAAAAGTCAGATACTAGTTCTTGTATTTTTTGTTTTAGTTTTGAGCTTTTTCCGTAGGGTATGTCTGTTATTATGGATTCTGTTTTTTCTTTCCATTCAGTTGCTTTTTGCGTTTTAAGTTCATATTTTTGTATTCCGTAGTGTTCTAGATTTATTTTTGCTTTTAGTATCATTTCAGAATCTATATCTCCTCCTTTTATGTTTTTGAGTATTTTCCCGGCTTCTATTAGTATGCCTCCGCTTCCGCAGAAGGGGTCTAGCATGTTGTTTTTTGCTTCTGAGATGTTTATTAGTGCTCTTGCTAGTTCTGGGTTCATGCTTGTTGGGTGTGGGGCTGGTCTTTTGTCGTTTTTTCGTTCTTGGTATTTTTCTTTATTTTCCCATATTTTTATGCATAGGTGGTTGTTTTTTGCTTCTTTTATGATTGTTATTTCTGTATCTGGGTTCTTCAAATTGACTTTTCCTAGTTTGTTGTTTTGTTTTAGGTTGGTTACTATTTCGTCTATGTTTTTAGTTTCTTGTTTTTTTTGAGTGTTTATTATCGTTATTTTGTATGTTTTTTTTGGTTTTGATATTTCTGGGTATTTTGTTGTCTGGATTTTTTTTAGGAGAGTTTTGTAGTTTTTTTGAGTTTCTAGGATTTGGTATGCGTTTTTTGTTAGGGCGAGTTTGTTTAGAGCATTCATTATTTTGTTTTTTTTGTTTTGTGGATTTTTTATTATTGTTATGTTGTTATGTTGCTCTGGTGTGTTTTTGAGGTATTTTTTTATGGTTCGTAGAATTTCATATTTTGCTAGTTCTGGGTAGTTTTGTTTTTGTGTTGTTAGAATGTTTTGTTGTTTGGTCATGAGTTTTTTTGTTTTTGTCTCTTATTAAAAATATGTCGAAAAAACCTTGTTTCAATTTTGGAACGCTGTTTCAAAAATAGAAAGGTTTATATAGTTCTCGTCTATAAATGTTTTTATGGACAAGAAGGATATTTTAGAAAGTTTATTTGATAAAAAGATGATAAAGGTCTTAAAATTGTTTATTAATAATTCCTCTGATGAGTATTATTTAAGGGAGATTGCTAAATTGACAAGGGTTCCTCCTGCGACGGTGCATAGGATTTTAGGCACTCTTTTGAAGTTAGATCTTATTTCTGAAATTAGGGTGAAGCATCTAAAAACATATAGGTTTAATCCCGAGAATAGTGCTTTTTTGATAGATTTGTTGGAAGATAAGACTTCTGCAATTCAAGAATTTATTCAGTTCATTTCAGGGGTTTTAGGCGTTCAAATGGCTGTTTTGCACGGTAAAGAAGAAAAAGATAAGGCTAGTATTTTGATAATGGGGGATGATATTGATAAGGATTCTATTAGAGAGAAAATTGTGGATATTAAGCAGAAATATAAGTTTAATATAATACATTTGGTCTTGTTGCCTGAGCAATATGAACAAATGGTGTCTATGGGATTGTATCCTGGACAGAAGAAAATTCTTTTTTCTAAATAGTTGTGAAAACTGTATTATTGAAAATATGCTTTAGAGTATAGAAATATTTATATATAACTTCAGAGACTATTTAAGTTAATTATAAAGTTGCCAAAAAAGCGAGTAAATAATTGATTTCCGAGATGGATTTGGCGGTTCTGATCGGAGCCAAGGGTTGATTTTTTCAGCTTGGGGAAATAAGCGTTTTAACAACACATGGACAGCAGAAGATAGCGTTAGCTATGCGCTTTATCATGATCTTGCAATTTTGGTGATACGAAGGAGGTATTTCCCAGTACCCGATTCGCAATCGAGAAAAAAACCACGGAGGGGGAACAAATGAGCGGAGAATTTGAACAAATTGATGTTGGACAGGCAAATATAAAAGTTGTCGGAATGGGTGGAGCAGGATGTAATATGACAAACTGGCTCTACATGAAAGGTATTCAAGGAGCAGAAATCCTTGCATGTAACACTGATCAACAACATTTAAATGTTGTAGAAGCTGATAAGAAAATTCTGATTGGTAAAGATGTTACAAGAGGTCTTGGCGCTGGCGGTTATCCTGAAAAGGGTGCAGAAGCAGCTCAGGAGAGTATGTCTCAATTAAAAGAATCTTTAAAAGGTGCAGACATGGTATTTGTATGTGCAGGAATGGGAGGAGGAACAGGAACAGGTTCAGCTCCGGTTGTAGCACAAGTTGCAAAAGATATGGGTGCTATAGTTATAGGCACAGTTACTATGCCTTTCAAGATTGAGAGGGCTAGAGTTGATAAAGCAGAATTTGGTCTTCAAATGCTAAGAAAACAATCAGATACTGTTATTGTTATCGATAATAATAGATTGGTTCAAATTGCAGGTAATTTGCCGGTTCAACAAGCATTTGCTGTAGCTAATGAATTAATTGCTACAATGATTAAAGGAATTGTTGAAACAATAGCGGTGCCTTCACTTGTAAACTTAGATTATGCTGATGTTAAGGCAATAATGACTAATGGAGATGTTGCAGCTATTGGAGTTGGCGCTTCAGATACGGCTAATAGGGTTGAAGAAGCAGTTAAAGGTGCTTTGAGCAATCCTTTGCTTGATATAAGTTATCAGGGAGCTTCAGGAGCAATTATTCAAGTTCATGGCGGAAATGATATGACTCTGGATGAAATCAATAAAATTGGAGAACTCGTAACAGAATCTATGGATGAAGATGCTAATGTTATTTGGGGCGCACGTGTCACAGATGATATGAAGGGCAAATTGACTGTTATGACTATAATTACTGGTGTTAAATCTCCATGGATTTTAGGCAAACAAAGTGCTAAGCAAGCAGAAGCTGCTAGGGCTCATTTAAGTTCCGAACTAGGAATTGAAATTGTAAGATAAAGACTTTTTATTTTTTTTAGTCTTCGCTCGCAAAGAAAATTTATTTTCATGTCTTCTTTGCCTTCACTTACCTAACCCCCAACGCGATTTGTGAAGGCAATTTTTTTTTATTTTAACTGTTTATGCTTAATTAAGAAATAATGAGGGTGTTGTGTTGTTAGTCAGGTATTCTTTTAGAAAAATTTTAATAATTGTAGGGTTTTTAGTTGTGTTATGGTTGATGAAGATGTATTGAATGATTCTCAGTTAAAAGAGTTGTACATTTTACTAAATGATATGAAAAAATATGCTCATGAGAATGATTGTAATGCTGTTTTGGAATATAAAAAAAAGATGGGGACTATAACGAGAAATGTTCCTTCAACACACATAATGAAGAAGGGCTCTTCGTATTATTTTTATGATGGTGCTAGGAATGCTTATCAAAATAGTGTTTCTAAAATGAATGAATCGGAAAGAGATAGAAGGGTTTTTTTGGATGAGGGGGATGAGTTTTTTGATGCTTTTGAAAGAAAGCTTAAGAAAATGAAGGTTGTTGTTTAACTCTTTTCTGAATTTTTCCATTGTTTCTTTTCAATAACTACCTGTCCTGAAATATTCTTCAGGGTTTATATTTTTAGAAAGATAAGAGTTAAACTCTTTTGTTTTTTCTATTGTGTTTTTCTTGATTTTCTTTGTTAAGGTGTCGAAATTATTTTTCGGGGTAAGATTGTATGTTATTAATCCAAATATTGCTATTGTTGCAGGTGCTATTGCTATGCCTCCATAGATTAGTCTAGGATCTCCTTGTATTATTCCTCCTATTATGAACGCTGCGCTTATGCCCGTTGTAGATAAAAATGGTGAGGTTTGTGGATTTTTTTCGAAAATGATGTCTGTTGCTAAGTATTGTTCTTTTTTGAAATTGCTGTATACTAAGCTTTTTTCTAATATTCCGGTGTATCTTTCATCAATTATCTCTGCTTTTTCGAGTTCATGTATTTGTTTTATGTCGTCTAGTGAGATTATTTTGCTTTTTTTGGCGTTGTGTATGCTAAATCCTTTCTGTTCTTTGTAGTGCTCATCGAGTTTTTGTATTCTGAAATATGTGTTTGCTACGTCATTTACGAAGTCTTCTACTTGGTTGTATGTTATGTTTATATTGTCGTGTGTTTTGTTTAGGTTTTCTATTAGGTCTCTTCTTGATTTTTTAATTATATTTTCTTTTTTGCTTAGTTCGTTGAATTTTTCATCTATTGCTTTTACTTCAGCTATGTTCTTTATAGAAGTTATTATTGGGCTTTGGTTGTTCATTTTCTATGGCTAATCATAAAGAATTTATATATTTTTACTATTTTTGAGTGGTTTTATTAGAAATATTTATATGTGTTGTTGTGTTAACTGTTATTATGATGAACAACTCGATTTCAAACATTGTTAAAGTGAGCGTTGGTGCGGAGGGTAAATTTAGACCTGAAAATGTTCTAAGGGGGAAAGGGTTGGAAGTTGTTTATTTTAACCTGCAAATGAGTGCTGATCTTCCGTCGGTTAGACCTGATTTTTCGTTGGCTAAAACTCCTAAAAAAGTGTCGTATTCGAATCTAGACGATTTTATTGATGGTAATTCTATGCTTTTTACAGAATATTATGATGGCGAAAAAGAACTTAACAATCTAGGTGTAATTGATACGTGGGCAGATAATTTTATTGAAAAATGGGGTGAAAAAAAATTCAAAGAGTACGGTGTGCAGGTTTGGGATTTGCATGGATTCCGTGTTAGTTCTACTTATAAGGAAGGAGAAGCCAGATTGTTTAAGTGTGCACCTAAAAATAGAAGTGTTTGGGATTCTTTGTCTTCAAAAATATATGGTGTCTTAAAAAAAGAGAATGTTCAGCCTAAAGGTATGTATTTATTTGATGGAAAGTTTATTGGTCACATGCTTTAAATTATTGCGCGCTAAAACGTAGATTAAGTCTGATAATCGGTTATGTATTTGTATACTTCTGATGAGCTTGTTTTCTCGAAACATTGATGCTAGTGCTATTTCGAATTCTCTTGTTCTTATTGCGCGCTAGCGGAAGGGGTTTAATGCCGGCCTTTAGGTCGATGGCACGCAATCTGAGCGCGTATAAACATTTGGTTTATAGCGCACAGAAATGCTGTTGTGTTTTTTGTGAATCGCGATAAGCGACTGAGTCGTAATACTCCGTCCTGCACAAAAATCTTTGATTTTTGTCGTGTCAGAATCTTTGTTTCTGTGCATTTAGGGCGGAGATACACGAAGAAATTTTTTTTGATTTCTGTGTGCAAGAAATTTTTGGTTTCTTAGCAGACTCGGAGCAGCGATTTTCATTATTCTTGCTTCGTTGAGTCTTGCACTGGTTTCTTATGTAAAGCGTATGAAGAAGTTATTTTTTGATTATTTGTTATTGTTTAAAGAAAAACACTTCTTATATTTTATTACTTTCAAGTAAAAAAATATATAAAGGAGGTCTTATTTTCTTTTTTAATGAAAAATAATGATCTTCAAATTGAGGTAATTGATGGCATTATGACGGGACTTAGAAAGTCTGGAAATGAATTTATATATCCTGGTTATAAATTAAGAACAGTTCCTAAATCTCAGAGACCTGAAAATTGGGATAAATATTCTGAATTCAGCATGTTTCCTGTTATAGGTAAGGCTGCTAAGAATATAAAATTTGAAAATAAAGAAGTGTACGTTGGGGAAAAACACGGAATAAGTAGAAGTCTGCCGTGGAGAAAAACAGAAACTGAAAATGAGTTTACACAGATATACTTTCCTGATTCTCCTGTAAAAAATGATAAATTTGATCCTAATAATCCTAAGGCAGCTCCTGAATTCATATCTCTTCCATATAATTTTATTCATTTAAAGTCATTTAATATTGAAGAAAATATTCTTAAAACTGATTTTAAAATTAGAAATATTGCAAATCAGGATATGAAATTAGAGTATGGTTGGCATCCTTGGTTTAACATTCATGGCTCTGTTGATGATGGCAAATTCGATATAGGGGGAAAAGATGTGGTAAGTCTAAAGGATGTTATAGAACTTTCTAAGACCAAAGAGCATCCTATTTTTGAAGGTGTTGATGAAGTTGTTTATTCTAATGATAAGAAAGGAATACATCTTGTTATGAATACAAAAGGGTTTGATAATATGGCGCTTTGGAGCAGAGGTCCTGAATATGGAAGTTTTTGTATGGAGCCAATAACTCATAATCCAAGAAGAAAGGGAAGAGAGCCATTTATTCAGGGAGAGTATACGACTATTCAGCCGGGGAAATCGAAAGAGTATTCTGTTGCATTAAAACCTATAATAACTAAGAAATGAATTTATTGTTGTTTCTCTTCTTTGCAAGCTAAGACGTAGATTAGGTCAGAAAGCCGGTTTATGTATTTGTAGACTTCTGAACGTATCTTTCCTTCTAGATGCTTTTGTGTCATTGTTATTTCGAGTTCTCTTGTTCTTATTCTTGCTTCGTTTAATCTACAGGAAGATTCTTTTGAGAACCTGATGAAGAAGTCTATTTTTTGGTTGTATTTATCTATGTTCTGCTCTAGAGTTGTTATGTTTTCTTCTGTTATTGGTTCTTTGAGTTTTTCTGTTCCTTCCTGGCTGATTTCTCCTGCGCTTTGCCATAGTTTCTTTTGAACATCTTCAATAATTTCTATGATTTCTGTATCTGAAAGAACTATTTTTGCATAATCAAGACTTGCCTGTAGGGTGTCTATTTTTCCTCCAATTATTATGATTGGGTCGTCTTTAGGTATTTCTTTTCCTGAATATGTTCTTGTTGTTCCTTTATCTCCAACTTTTGTGTAGACTTTCATTTATTGTGATATTTTGTTTTTATTTATTAATTATTTGGATTATGATTTTAAATCACACCCAAATAATTATTTACCACTATGAAATGACAATAAAACGAAAGCTTTATATATTAGTTAATATATGTAATTTATAATTTTAAAAAAAGGTGATGTTTAAATGTCAAAATTCGATAAATTTGGTAGAGAAGCAATATCAACAGCAGCATTTTTTGGGCCTGGTTTTATACTTAATAGAATATTAACTGGTTCAAAAGAAGATTCATCAGATATTAATCTTAAAAGATATAATTATTTGGATGAAACGTCCGATGAAAGAACAACAGTTAAATTTGATGTATCTGATTTAGCTACTCAAAATCCTCAATTTCATCTTGAAAACTATGAAAATGAAATAGTTGATCTTATAAGTCATATGAATTACCAATCATTACCAGAAAATTCATTTTCTATGTATAAAACCGAAGAATTATCTCAAGAACAACTTAATGAAATTTCTTTTGATCCTGATTCAAAAGATAAAGTTCAATTTTTATATACTGCTCAAGCAGTCATGGATAAAGTAATAAATATTACAAAGTCTTCAAGTTATAACAAAAAAATAATAAATATGTCAAATGATATTATTAGAGCTAGTAAGACTGCATTTAATAAAGAAATTGAGTTTAAAGTTACAAATGACTCATCTATAGGAAGATTTGAAGAAAATAAATCTGTGACTACAGATACAATTCAGCAAAAATATATTATTGATAACAAACGAGAAAAACAACTGGAAACGTATCTTAACATCAGCATCGATAAAAATCCTAAAGAGAAAGACTTTCTTAGAGAAAGCAAATCTAGAGATTGGTCGGAGGAAAGAATAAATTTTGTTCCTTATACAAAAAATAAGAACGGATCTCTCGCAGCAGATGTTGGCAGTGTTGTTAAAGCTTTAGAGCCACAGTATAGCAGTCTTAGTTTGATTGGCAAAAGCATTGTTGATAGAACAAAAAATCTGGCAAAAAAATATGAAATGTTAGTTAAAGGAAGCAAAGCTACTTATGTTTCATTAAATAAATGATGTAATTTACGAGGTAATAACATGTTAAAGAATATTGTTGACAAAGCTTGGAGCTTTACAAAGAGACACTATAAGAAGGCTGCTTTGCCTTTGGTATTTATTGCGTGCACTAAATCAAATGAGCCTAATTATTTGATGAAAGAAAATCCTGAAACTGTCATTTTTAATGATAAACCTTATCAATTATGGGATGTGGATAATAATGGAAAGACAGATATAATATCTTATAATGAAAAAGGCACTAGTAGTTTTAGGGGAACTCAATATGTTATTAGGTATGATTCTTCTCAAATTAGAAATAATCCGCATAAATGGGTTGACGCTAACTTCACAATCGTTGGTGGAGCAAAACAACTAACAGATGAAGATGCGCCTTATTTGATTAGAGCAAATCTGGCTGCCAAAGAAGTAAAATTTAATATTGGTAAGGTTCTTGGAGATAAATAATTTTTTTATTTGCTTTTGTTAGTTTGATATTAAGGATTGAGTTATTATTTCTTTTCCATGTATCCGCATTTGCCGCATGTTGCTCTGTCTTTGTGTGATGCTAAAAATACTCCTGGCCCGCATTTAGGACAGGTTTTGTTTTTTGATTTTCCGTTTTCATAAGTTTCGTGGATTGGTTTTCTTTTTTTCTTTTTAGGTTTTGCTTCGGTTTTTTTAGCTGGTGCTTTTCCGCCTTTTGCTGCTGCCATTATTGTTCACCTTCCTTTTTTTCTGTGGGTTGTGAGTCTGATTTTTGTTCGTTGTCTTTTGCTTCTTCTTTTTTTGGTATGTTTTTTTCTATTACTTTTGGGTATTCTATTGCTTTCATTGCTTCTTCGTTTTCATATATTAGTGCGGTTACTTCTGCTGTTTTTTCTCCGTATGTAGGCATTATTTTTTTTATTATTGTTAATTCTGGTTTTGATTTTTGTTTTGTAGATATGCTTTGTTGTAGTTGTTTTCGGCTTGGTGTTGTTTCGTTGTATTTTAGTTCATATTTTAGTTCTTTTCTTGGTAATGCTGATTTGGTTTCTTGTATTTGTTTTAGTTCCATTTTTATCACTTTTTTTCGGTTTATCTTACTTTTATTGCGTATTCTCCTTGTTCTTCAAAGCCCATTATTTTAGCAATATCTGATTTTCCCGGGGTTACTACATATATTCTTCCTTGCCAGTTTGTCGTTGTGCCTGATATTGCTTTGTGTTCTTTAAATTTTGGATCGTCCATGAATTTTTTTGTTTTTTTGCATACTTCTCGTTTTACGCCCATTTTTATCTACCTATTTCTTTTTTGTCTTTGTTTTATCTAAGTCTGGTTCTATCCATTCTTCTTTGCCTAGCCCATCTTGTCTCATTGTCAATCCTATTTTTGGATTTGATAGGTCTTTGTATGATATTGATATGATTCTTGCTCTGCATTTGTCGTTTACTTTTAGTGTTTTTTTGGATTCTTTTCCTAGTAGTGCTTTGTCTTTGCTGAAGCTTACGTAGTCATTCATTGTTTGGCTTATGTGTATCATTCCTTCTGTTGGGCCCATTGTTATGAATGCTCCAAAGTCTGCTATGTCTTTTATTATTCCAGGAACTACTTCTTGCATTTCGGGTATGAATGTTAATAGTTCAAATTCTGTTTCGTAAAATGTTGCTCCGTCTCCGGGTATTATTACTCCGTCTTTGATATCTCCGATTCCTGATACGTCTATTACAGATCCTAGTTCTTGGGATATGTGTCCTTCGTATTTTGTTTTTATTTGTTGTATCATTGCGGTTTCTAGTTCTTCTTCGAATTTTTCTGGTGGTATTCTTATATAGTCTTTAACTTTTACTTTGTAAAACATCAGTTCACCTCAGTTGGAGATATTTATTTTGTTTAAGTGTTATTATTCTTCCTTTTTTATTTTGAATTCTTTTTTGTAGTTCTTTGTCTTGTGTTGCTATTATTGTTTTTTTTGGGTTTTTTGACACTATTTCTACTAGAGCATCATCTGCGTAGTTATGTTTGGAACTTGTGAGTGTTTTTAAGTTTTTTTGTTTTGTCATTATATATCCTAGTTTTGCATTGAATCCTTCTTTTTTTTGGCCTTTAGTTTCTATCATGAGTTTTAATTCTTGCATTGTTTTGTCTAAAATGCATATTTCTATTGGTTCAGTTGATATGCGTTTTATTTCTGTAAATATGTCTACTCCGAATTCGCCTGGTAGTAGTA
This sequence comes from Candidatus Woesearchaeota archaeon, assembly GCA_021735165.1. Lineage (NCBI taxonomy): Archaea > Nanobdellati > Candidatus Woesearchaeota > Candidatus Woesearchaeota archaeon. Next base: position 45,243 of record JAIPHP010000001.1, on the reverse strand, counting down.
GGAAGTTTGTGTCTAGTATTACTTTGGTTTTTTGTTTCAGCAAGTTTAGCATTTATTTATAAGTAATTGTTGTTGCTTTTTAAAACTACTTGTTATTTAGTGTCTATATTGTAAATAAATTGTTTTTTTAGCTTTGTCATAGATACATTTTAAAATAAATCACTATTACTTAGTGATATGGTTGTTGGTAGTGTTGATTGTGCAAAGGATTTGTTAAAAGATGTTGCTGAAAAAGATACGGATACTGTTAGTTTTAATTGTACAGAGAATTTGTTAAAAAAATATTTTCCTGAAAAGTTAGGTTGGTTAGATCATTTTAAGTCTTTGGCAGAAAATATAGAAAGTTCTAAAGGTAGACATTTTAGAATTTTAAGGGATAACTCTGTTAGTGAATTTGATGCGACATTGATTTTGCCTTTGTTAAAAGATTATTTTTCTAAAAATTATTCGTATTTTGAGTCTTATCTTTTGAATCTTGGCAGTTCTTGGTCTAAGGATTATTATGTTGATTATTTTTCTGAATCTTTAAATCATATTGATTTAGTTTTGCCGATGAATTTTAAACAGGTGGCTTTTTCAAATTGGCGACGGTCTAAAAGTGAATGGTTGTCTATGCTGAAAAATCATGAAAAGTTGAATTCTTATTTTTCTGAGTATTTTTTAACAGAACCATTTTTTAAGAATAGGTTTGTTATTTCTGTAGCAGAATTAAGTTCTATGCCTAATTTTGATTCGCTTCCTAAAAAATTGAAAGATGAAGTTGATAAATATGTTGACTATTCAAATTTTAAAATTAATGACTTTTTTAAGACTGGCGGCATAAGAACTGGCGGGGTGTGCAGTAGTACTTATAATGTGTATGAATCAATAATTGAAAGTGTTGTTAATGATGAAAAATTAAAATATGATTTTGCAGCTATTTTTCATAATGACGAACTTAAAGCTTTAATGAAATTTTATTCGTATCCATATATTCTTGGTTTAGAAAATTTGTTTGGCTCTAATGGGCAATTTAATGTGATGGAACGAGGAGTTTATTCTATTAAGAATGAAGATAAAAATATTAAAAAGTTTATAAAAAAGTTGCAGAATAATCGCACGCAAAAAACTGAAAGAATAGGTTATGAATTTGTTTTGAAAAAACCTTTAGAGCTCGAACCAATAGTTCATCTTGCAGAATTTAATCAGCATTATTCGAAAAATTTTTATGATAAAGATAAGTTTTCTAAAAAATTAGATGTTTTCAAACGCAAAATATATGAGATGAAGTCCTCTGATAATCTAACCAAATTTATTTATGAATAATATAAGCAGCGATTTTCATTATAACGATTAAATCGTCGTAGTGAAATGACGTGTAGTTCCAAGCTACTTCATTTAACTTCATCAGATCGATGAAGCAACCGGGACAACAAATACAAGAAAATAAGAAGTATAAAAAATTATTTATTGCGCGTTAGCGCGAGGGGTTTAATACCCCGACCTTTAGGTCGCGATAACAAGCAATCTAAAAATCGCGTCTAGGCGACTGAAGCGTAATACTCCATCCTTCAGGGTGGAGATAGCTTCGGAGCAGCGATTTTTATTATTTTGTATTGGTGAAGCTAAATAGATACCGCTATGCATTTCATACTTGAATCCGCCAACAGTAAAAGAATCTCCTTCAGTGAAGCTTATTCTTCCTTCTAAACTCTCTTTTTTGTGCGCGTTCGCGCCTTCAGCGCTAACATTAGCGACTTCGTCGCTTACCACGACAAAGCGACCATAATCATTAAGAAGATTGCCGCTGAGGAGACCAGCGTTACCAATGTTGCCCAAGAAGAGCACAACGCCCTGAGCAACATCAGGATCATAATTATCTGAATTAAAAGAGTTCCAAACACCTAATTTTCCATTTGGAAATTTTGCTTTTACGTTTCCAAGAAATTTCGTAGCTTCATCAACACCATCAAGATATGCAATAACTTGCGAATCAATAGCCACCCCGCCATTATTTAATAGATTACCATCAATATTTTGGTAGCAAGAATTGGTTTTCTTTGCTTGATCTAATGTTCTTACAACTGCATATCTAGAAAATTCTTTAGGCGTTTCTCTAGCAACCATTTGATCAAAGCTAAACGTTTGTATGGTTGAACCATCAGGCAATCCTCCTTGAAGTAAATCTCCAATAACATTTTTATTTGAAAATACTTTTGAAAGATTGGCTTTGTATACTGGTGTAATTCCGCCTTCAGTATTATACGCTCTGGCAATAACATCAGGACTTAGAATTCCTATACCTTCTTTTCCACCATGAATTGTAATGACATAATAATCTTTTTTTCCTTGAAATTCTCCAAAACCTGAGTGTTCTTCAGAATTAGCAGTAAACCATGTGCCATGAGGAAAATTCTCTGCAAGCAAATACATCGGGGCTTTAAAACCACAATATTTAAATATTATTTGCCTCATTTATTTCGAATATAAACAATATTTAGTGATGCAAAAATGGTTAGACTTTCAGAACGAGCGGTAAGGGTCATTTCAGACCTTGAATTTCAAGAGAAGTATTATTTTACAAAAGATGATATTAGAAATCACTTTGATAATGAGAAACAACTATATGATTTTATTTACAACCAAAGAAAAAATTTCCGGATTATTAAGCTAAACAAAGATAAATACTTCCTTGTACCCATAAAAGCAAGACATAATGTGTGGACAGATAATCCTCTAATAGTCGCTGATGAAATAATGAATGGAGAAGATTACTATATCGGCGGTTGGTATGCCGCAAAATACTGGAAACTTACAGACCAAGTCCCTATGCAAGTAGACATATATTCGCCAAACAAATATGGGAAAACAAAAATAATGAATAAAAGATATGTCTTTCACAGAATCAGAGCAGAAGCTCTAAAAAAAGGAGTCAAAAAAAAGATTGACGGACACTCTTTTATAATCCTAAAAAAGGTTGAATCAGAAAAATGGATGTCAAAGAAATAAGAAAAGATGAATTACTTGAAATCATTGCTAAAACTGGGTTTGACTATGATCTATTGGTCAAAGATTACTACATCACAATCCTGCTTTACTTAATGAAAGATATTAGCGGAATTTATTTTAAAGGAGGTACTGCTTTGCAGTTGACTCTTTTAGATCATGCTCGTATTAGTGAAGATATTGATTTTACTCTTGAACGACCTTTGAAAGAAGTTCGAACAGAAGTAGAGAAAATTATTGCTGAATCTAAATTATTCGGAACAATTACTCAAGATAAAGATGTTGATAAGTTTGTCAGATTAGTTGTTCCTTACAAATCAATTCTTGGGGATGATCAAATCTTTATCGATCTTAATGCAAGAGGCAAATTATTTTTAAAACCAGAAATGTTAGAAATGAAACATTTTTATCCAAACATCCCCAAGTTTAGTTTCCCTTGTCTGAACCGCGAGGAGATGGTTGCTGAAAAAGTTGCTGCTGCAATTGGTAGGAATAAACCTAGAGATCATTATGATATTTATCAAATCATTAAACATAAACTACCCATAAACATGAAATTAGTTAAGAAAAAATGCAAGGAGTCTGGTGATGACCCTAGCATCTTGAAGATGTTTAATAAAGCGAAGACTTTGCATAAGCGTTGGAATGAAGATATGCTTCCTCTCTTGGTTGAAGAAGTTAGTTTTCAAGAAGTTATGCAAACACTTAGCTTACATTTTAAGTTTAAAGTTGAAAAAGACAAATTAAAAAAGAATTAATGTTAGTCAATACCCTCTTATTTGTTACATAGTGTATGTTATATACAGCGACTTATTTTTGTGACTTATTAAGCATTTTTTTAGCCGTGAAAACTGAATTTACACTCAGTTTTTTTGGGTGCGTGTTTTCTAGCAATTTTTCTATTGTTTTTAACACTTGTTTTCTTTGGGTGGTCAAGCCATATTTTTTGTATTTTGCTTGTAGGTTTCTGTTTGATACTACAAATAACCATCTACGAGAATATTTGTTATTGCGCGCTAGCAAAGGGGGTTTAATTTGTTTTTTTTGCGTCTAAGAGATTATTCATTTCAAAAATTCCAGCATAATTGTTCTTAGAAATTTTTACTGTGTATTCTTTTCCTTCTTCTAGTTTTGATAGTTTGTTGTTTCCCCAGAGTTTACCTTCAAAGAATTGAGGTTGATCGTATAATACTATTTTTTGACCGTTTTCTGTTGTGAATTCTCCTGTGTATACGTCTCCGACTCTGCCTGTTTTGAAGTGTTTGAGTTCTGTTAATTTTGCATTTATCGTTTTTACGTCTCTTGTTTGAAGAAGTTCTATTCCTGTTTGAATTGGTATGTAAATTGCGTTTGCAGCTACGGTTAGAGCAATATAACCTCCAACAAAGAATCCTGTTGGTGTAAATATCATATCAAAAGCTTTTTGATTTACTGCATCGCTGATGTTTTTTCCTTGTTTTATGATTTTGTTTGCTTTTTCTTCTCCATTTTCCGGATCGTAAGCTTTGTAATAATCAACGAACAGTTGTTTTGTATCTTGTTTTAAGCTCATTTCGATACCTTTTTTGTTGTGTTTATTTTTTACAGTATTTTTTCGATGTTGTGTGTTTTGCTCATTATGTTATGAGCAGATTCCTTTGCGCCCCATATTTCTGTATCTATTTTTTTTACTAATTTGTCGGCATCTTTTTCTCCAAGTAATGCACTCATATAAAATATTGTGGGTAGTATGCTTCCAATATCTTTGATGTAAAAATCTTCGGGGTTTTGTCCGTAAAATTCATTGAGTATGTCTCCTGCCATATTTCCTTCATCTCTCATATAAGCAAGACTGCACCATGCAATGTGTGTGCCGTGGAGCATGTGAGCCATTTCGGGACTGCTTAGATCCCTGAGACTTGTATCTAAGAACTCATCAACATCTTTTTCTGAGTAATTGACTTTTCCTTTTAGACCTGCAAAATAGCTACTTATGGATTTTGGGACAGATAAAGATGCTAGTTCGGAACTGTATTTTGTAAATTTATCTAATAAATCATATTTCTTGAAGTTTGGATTAAAAACTTTTTCTCTTGGATTTGCATGTTTTGGTATTTCGAGTTCTTTTCTGGATTTATCTGTTAAATCTGAGACAAATATTGGTAATTTGTATTCATTAATCATACAGTAATATGTTCCGTCGTTTTCTTTTTTTGCGAATTCGTTTTCTTTTATTGTATTTCCTGAAATTGTTTTTAGGTTTATCCATCCTTTGTTAAGCCCTCTGAACGCATATTTGCTTGGCTCTTTTAATTTTGCTTTTTCTCCTTCATACCATAAAGTATGGCTTACAGAGGAAGGTATTTTCAGATTTTTCATTACAAATTCATAGAGCATTCTTCCAGTCGCAGGGGCGCTAGATGGTTTTTCTACGGGATATTCTTTCATTTTAGTTTTTGTAATGTTATTTTATTTATAAATGTTTCGGCACGTTGTCACTTTATAGTGATTAACAGCCCGAAACCCTTAGATTTCGCAACTTTGGGCCGTCATGCGTCTTTCTCTTGAAAAATGGTTCTGATAAAATTATGTATGGATATCTGAAGATAATAAAAGAATATTTTCCTATGGATAAATTGGCTGCATAATGAGTAACCTTTTTTAATGAGAACTTAATTCTTGTTTGTTATGGAAAATTCAATGATGTCTCCTTTAGATATTGAAAGAATGGAAAAGCAACAGTATAGGATGGTTGGCACGCACAGTGCTGTTAAGACTTGTGGTTGGACTAAGAAGTTGTTGAAAGGAGAAGGTGGCTGTTATAAGTTGAAGTTCTACGGAATAATGAGTCATCAATGTATGCAGATGACGACAAGCATTAGTTGTGCGAATCGTTGTCAGTTTTGTTGGAGGGATTATAAGGCTCCTGTTAGTAAGGATTGGAAGTGGGAAGTTAATGATCCTAAATTTATTTTTAATGGTTCTATTAAGGCGCATAATTCTTTGATTGAGGGGTTTAATGGCAATCCTGTTGTTTCTAAAGCTGTAATGGAGCAGGCTAGAAAAGTTAAGCATGTAGCGCTTTCATTAACTGGCGAGCCAATTATTTATCCAAAAATAAATGAGCTTTTGCAAATATTCAATAAAGAGGGCATTTCAACTTTCTTAGTTACTAATGCTCAGTATTGGGAGCAGATTCGCGATTTGAATCCGGTAACTCAATTATATTTGTCAATTGATGCTCCTAATAAACATATTTTGAAACAAATTGATGTTCCTTTATTTTCCGATTATTGGGAGAGGATGCTTAGTTCTTTGGATGAGTTGAAAAAGAAAAAAGACAGAACTTGTATTAGGTTAACTATTGTGAAAGGTGTTAATGATGTTGAGCCTGAAAATTATGCTAAGTTGATAGAGCAGGGAGATCCTGATTTTTTGGAAGTTAAAGGATATATGTTTGTTGGGGCTTCTATGGAGAGGTTGAAGAAAGATAATATGCCTTGGCACGAAGAAGTTGTAGACTTTGCAAAGGAATTAGCTAAATGTCTTGATGATTATGAAATTGTTTCAGAGCATGTTCCTTCACGAGTTGTTTTTTTGGCTAAAAAGAAATTTAAGATTGATGGGATGTGGAAGACTTGGATTGATTTTAATAAATGGCATGAATTAATAAATTCAGGAATTGATTTTACAACAATTGATTATTTGAGAAAAACTCCTCAAACTGGTCTTAGCGGAAGAAAGATTAAAGATGAAGTTGAGGCTAAGAAGCTTAGAGCACAAAGAACTCGAGATAATAAGATGTTGGCCGAGGAAGAGGGTATTTTTGTTAATGAAGATGAGGATGAAATTGATTTTTGGAAGGAAAATGTTGATGATGGTTCTAAGGATGAGGATCGTGGTGGTGGTTGTTAATTTTTTTTAGGGATTTCGCATTTTTTGCAGATTCCTTTAACTTCTAATTGAAAACTTGTTATTGTTCCGGGTATTTTGTTTTTTAAAAATTCTATGTTGTCTAGTTCAAAGTGTATTATTTTTCCTGTTTTTTCGCATTCAAAATGACAATGGCTTTTTTTTCCTTTTGAGTAAATGTTTTTTCTGTCGCAAGAGTATGTGTATAGTTCTCCTTTTTCTTTTGCTTCTTTTAAGTATCTATATATTGTAGCGATTCCTATTTCCGGGCTTTTCTTTTTCGTTTTTTCATATAGTTCTTCTGCGCTAAAAAAAGAGTTTATTTTTGCTATTTCTTTTTGTATTTTTTCTTTTTGTTTTGTATTTCTATTTTTTCTTCCCATTATTGATAATGAAAATCAATAACATTTATAAATATTTTTGCTTGTCTCAATTTATATGAATGTATTATATCCTTTACTTGCAACCATTTCAGTTTCTTTAATATCTGTCTTAGTTGCTATTCCTTTTTTGGTCAAAAAATCTATATCTAAGAAAGTTCTTTTGTTTTTGTTAAGTTTGTCAGTTGGAGTTTTGCTATCTACAGTTTTCATAAATTTTTTGCCAGAAGCAATTTCTGATAAGTACACTTTGGGATTAGCAATTTATGTCTTATTGGGTTTTTTTATGATGTTTGTTATTGAAAAATTTGTTCATGCACATCATGATAAAAAATGCGAACGCAATGCATCTGGTCATAGTCATGCATATAATTTGGCTCCGATAAATTTAATCGGTGATGGAATTCATAATTTTTTAGATGGTCTTGTTATTGCAGGTTCATTTGCTTTTAATGCTAGTGTTGGGATTGCTGCGACGATATCTATATTATTTCATGAGATTCCTCAGGAAATAGCAGATTTTGGGGTTTTGCTTTATTCGGGCATGTCTAAGAAAAAAGCTTTATTGTTTAATTTTTTATCTGCTTTATCTGCTATTTTAGGAACTGTTGTCGGAATATTTTTGGTAACTAAATTAGAGGGGTTTACGCAATTTATCTTGCCTTTTGCAGCAGGTAATTTTTTGTATATTGCGTCTGCCAATCTTTTGCCTGAATTACATAGGCACTGCAAGTTAAAAGATACTTTTATTCATTTGCTAGCAATATTTGCAGGTATTTGCATTATAATTTTAATAACTTTATTTGGTCCAGGGCATATTCATTAAGGAGGTTTGATATTATGAGAATTTTTTTAGTTTTTGTTTTGTTTTTTGTTTTGTTTTTTGCTGTTGCTTGTGACACCGAATTAGGTCATTCTAGTCAAGATCATGATCATGACGGTGATGGTTTTCAAGATCATTTGGAAGAAGAGCATTTTGAGTTAGAAAATTCTTTTGTTGAAGATGCGGTTGTTTGGAAAGCAACTTAAAAATTGCTGTTGTGTTATTGGTTATTGTGTTAAAATATTATTTTTTTGCTTGGAAATATGTGGTCTTCATGCATTATTGCAGTTTCAATTTTATTTATTACTTCTGCGAATTCTTGTGTTAGTTCTGATATTATTTGGTTGTATTCTAAGTAGTTTTCACACATTATTTCTAGTTCTACATCCCAAGGACTTATTTGTTTTACGAGGTGAATTATTTTTTCGTTTTGTAGTGAATATTCCATTAATTTGGTTTCATCTTTCTGGCTTAAGTTTTTGAAATAGAGAAACGTTTTAAAGAATTCATATCCGAGGTTGTTGTGATCTATTATTGCGTTGTATCTTGATATTATTTTTTGTTTTTCTAATTTTTTTATTCTGTTTCTTATTATGTCTGTTGTGCTGTTGTGTTTTCTTGCTATTTCTGTTATGTTTATTCTTGAGTTTTGAAATAGTTCATTTAGTATTTTCTTTTCTATTTCTTCAATAATTATGTTTTCCTGTTTTTCAAAAATTGTGTTCCATTCGTTTTGGGTGTTATAAAAATATGTTTTGTTTGAGTAGTGTACGCTTACAAGTACTGCTGTGCGGGTTTCTATTATTATGTCTTTGTATTTTGAAAAAAGTTTATTTTTTGTTTCATAGAATTCTCTGTTGTTTTTTACAAAGTATGTTAGTCCTAAATCCCATGCGCCATCGGCGGTTCCAAGCCAAAATAATTTTTTTTCTTTTTTTAATTCGTTAATCATTTCTTTCTTTTTTTCTGGTTTGTTTGCTAATTTTAGATAAATCTTTGCTGAATTATATCCGAGTTTTGTGGGATCTACCCAAATTGTAAATCCTTTTATTATGTTTTGTTCTTGTAATTTTTTTATTCTATATCTTATTGATTCTTTGCTTTTTTTTGCAATTCTTGCTAGTTTTGTATCTGGTATTCTCGCATTTTTGTCTAGTTCATATAATATTCTTTTATCGATTTTGTCTAGTTTTAAGTTCATTTAATAGTAAATATTTGTTTTTCTTTAAATAATTTTACACTTATTTAGTAAAAAACCATACTTAATTTAATATATTGGATGAGACTACTTCGCAGTTATGAATAAAACAATATTGGCAAATTTGAAAGATGTTAAAAAATCTTTAGAACAACATGTGAGAAATACGGGAAATAATATTGCAATAATTGCAGGGCATCATCCTATTAATGAATATGGTGTTGGGGCTTTTAATCCTTGTGAAATGGGGAGTTTTGGGATTTTTTCAAAAAAAACTTTAGAAATAGGCGCGCATTTGGTTCATTTTGCAAAAGATTTAAACAAAGAAGCTAAAATTATTTATCTTGTTGATGATTTTTCAAGAATGAGTGATAAAAATTGGTATATGAAAAGCGATGATGAATCTAAAAAAACAAAAAATGTTGTTTTGAAAAGTATTGAATTTGGACTGGCCACAGGAGATTTTTTGAGTGCGTTAAACGAATTTAATTTAACGCCTGATAATTTATTGGCATCTGGCTCTGATTGTTTTTTTCTTGAAAGCAAATACAGAGAACATTTTGCAAAAAAATATTTATTAGATCCTGGTTGTGCGGGAGAATATAAAATGATTTTGGACGAAATTGCTTCAAAAAACTTTAATATGCTAATTGGATTATTGCCTATCCGTTGCCAAGGACCTACGTGTAATGCTGTTGGAAAGTTTTATACTAGTAAAAAAAATCGCATGAATATTGTGAGTGTTTATTTTCCTTCTGAAGAACATATTCAGGATGAAGATTCGTTTGTTGAATTTGCAAAAGATAAATATGGAGGTTTTATTAAGCTTTTAAGAGCTTAGATTTCTATTATTTTTCCTTTTGGTCCGGGATTTATTATTCTTGTTTTTCCTATTTTGTCTTCTTTTTCAAAGCCTTCATGTATGTGTCCGCAAACACATATGTTTGGTTGATTTATTTCTATGAATTCTCTATAACTTTCAGATCCTACATGTCCTACTCCGGGCACTAAGTCTAATTTCGTGTTTATTGGTGGTGCGTGCGTTATCAGTATTGTTTTTTTAGCTGTTTTCATTGCATCTGAGAATTCTTTGCTTAATTTTTCAAAGCTTGGATAGCGAGAGGTGAATCCTCCTCCGCCGTGACCTATGAATAAGATGTTGTTGTAGTGCATGTATTTTTTGTGTATGAATTCTATGTTTTTGTGTTTTTCGCACTGTTCTTTTGTTTCTTTGCTTGATTCGTGGTTTCCATGCAGTATTAAACAAGGTTTGTTTTGTGCTTCAAGAAAGTCAAAGAATTCTTTTGTTCCTTCTCCAAATAATGTATGGTCTCCAGGGCTTATTATTAAGTCGACATCTTTTGCTTTTTCTTTTAATTCTTCTATGTATTGAAATTGGGCATGTAAATCTGTGAATATTAGTATTTTCATTGTTCATCTAATTCGTATTTTATATTTATATCTGTTGGTATATGTTTCATCTTTTTGAGCATATTTTTTATTTCTCCATTCACAGTTTTGTATTTTGCCATGAATTGTTTTGCTCTTTTGTAGTCTCCATTTGATTGTATCGTGAGAATTTCTGTTACTAATTCTTTTACCGTATCTTTTATACATTCAAAGTTCACTGCGTAATTATTTTCTTTTTTATCATAAATAAGGTTTCCTTTTTCTTTGAAGTAATTTAATATTATTAGGTTTGATCCTGCATGTGCTTCATTTAATCCGAATCTTAAAGATCTGTATGTCATTGCTAAAAAACATGCGATTAATTTTTTAACTTCTTTTTTTGTCATGATTTTTTTCTCTTCTAGCAAAAAAGAGGAGTATACTCCGCAAATGTCTGCTTTTAGTTCTTCTATTGTTGAGTATGTTTCTTTTAGTGCTTTGTTTACAGTTGTTTCTTTTTGGTCATTAAATATCTTTCCTGGTCCGATTCCATGACTTATTTCATGTAAAACAACGTGCATAAAATAAGAGTCAAAACTTATAAGGTTGTGTTGTTCTTTTTTTAGTACTTCTTTGCATATTGGCTCGGAACAATAATAAAATTTTGCTTCCATTATGTTTTTGAACATTACTTTTTTTGATCCTTTTAAGTCTCTTACTTTTTCATCGTTTGGTAAGTTAAATGCGACAAAGTGTATTCCTGCTCTGCAGTCTCCTCCTGAGTGTATTCCATTCACAACTATTGTCGGTGAGTGTTTTCCTTTTCTTGGAAATGGTGTTTTTATTGGAAGGTATGAATCAAATTCTAACATTAGTTCTTCTAGGTGTTTTAATTTTTCTGTTTCTTTTTTATCCTTAATAGATATTACTGATTCAAAGCTTGCTTTGTATCCGAATAATTCATCTTCGTAGACTTCATATGGTCCGATTAGTGGTTCGAGTTTTGAATTCAAATCCATCCAAGCACAGTCTGATTGGAAGTAATCATTTTTTAGAATTGATTCGCTTAACTGTGATAAGTATTTTTTTAGAGTTTTGTCCTTAGAAATGTTTGCTGTTTCTTTTAGTAAGTCTGATGCTTTTTTTAATTGTTCATTGTATGCTTCTGAGTAAGGAATTGCTATTAGTTCTCCTTTTTTGTTTCTTCTTATTAGTGTGTATTCTGATGTGAATTTTTCTTTGTCTTCTGGATGTTCTTTTATGTGTTTTTCAAATTCGTCTTTTGACATATCTTCTGGATAAAAGTTTGATCCTAACGGCTTTTTATGTCCAAAAACAAAAGATTCATTATGTTTTATTCTGTTAAATGGTCCTTTCATGAATTCAAAGAATTTTAGTTTGTCTATGTCTCCTTCTTCTATTACTTTTATGTATGCTTCTTTGTTTTTTGAATATGTTTGATCAAAGAATATTTCGCTTGTGATTTTAGAAACCTGTACAAGTTTCAAAACGACTTCTTTTTCCCATTTCTCAAGTTCTGAAAATCTGCTTTCTAATTGCACTGGTTTGAATTTTGATAGTTCTTTTTTGAGATTCATAATTCAAAAGACTTAGGAAGATTATATAAAGGTTTTTCAGAAATAAAATTAGGTTAATTTGAGCTTTCTTTTTGAAATAGTATGGATTAATGCCAGTTATTTCTTATTATTGATGCTTTTAATGTGTTTATTTTAGTTTAGAAAGATTTATATAGTTATGTTTGTCAACTATTGCTTATTAATGTAGTATTTTATTTTGATTCGAACCTTTTTTTGGGGTTATTTAACACATTAAAGAGTGATTGAGATATGAATGTTGGTATAGAATATGAATTTTTACTGGTAGATAAGGATTTTAATCCTTCAAATAATTCTGTCAATATTGTTAATTATTGTAATGAAAATGGATTACCTCTTCACTTGGATTGCAGCAAATCAATAATAGAATTTTCAGGGACTCCTGGAAATATAGTTGAAGTTTTTGATGAGTTATGTGAGTTTACAGAAAAACTAGATATTTTGTTAAATGATTCAGGGTATGATTTTTTACCTATTGACAATCCTTTTAATTTTAATTTTAAAAGTGAAATATTGGATAAACAAAATTATAATTTAAAAAAAAATATGCTTGGTGAAGAAGTGTATTATTTATCTGGAAGTATAATGGCGGTTCATCTTCATTTTGATGAAAGAGAAGAAGATTATTCAAATTTAAGATTATATAATTTTCTTAATATATTCGATTCATTAGGCGTTGTATTTTCACCTGTTGTTGGGAAAGCAAAAAAATCTGATTTCAAATTTTCTGATAATTTTGAAATACTTAATTTGAGATCTTTTATTTATAGAAAAATTCTTTACAATAATTTTCCAAATCAAGGGGATTTACAAGGGGTTTTTTCTGATTATATTTTTTTAGAAAATTTTTTACAAAAAAGTTTTAATGATTTTAGAGAGGTTTCTCTTGTTTATGGAGATGATTATGTTAAGTATGGGGACAAATATTCATCTGTTTGGGGACCTGTTAGATTTAATAAGAAGTTTAAAACTATAGAGTATAGGGGGTTTGGCTCTAATCCTGATTTGTATTTGATTTTTGGTCTTATATCTTTAGCTTCTGCTTCAATAAGAAAAATTGAAAGACTGAATTTATCAAATGAATATATTTTTGAAAATTTTTTAGGTACTGATAATACAGATGTTGCTTCTGAAAAAATAAAATATTTATCTAATAGTGCTATGTTGGAGGGTTTATCATCAGATGATGTTTTTGATTTGGCAGTTAATGTTTTTGATTTTTGCAGTTCTGATATGTCTTCCCAGGAATTGTTTTTTGCTGATTATTTGAAGAAAAATTATTTGCTTAAAAGAACTAGTATTTCAAAGAATTTATTGTATTCTGATATGTCTCAAAAAGAAAAGGCTTTATATGTGAAAAATGTTTTTAAAAGTATAAAAAAAGATTGGAATAAAAATAAAATTTTGATTTCGTGAGTGTTTGATATGGATATAGGTTTAATATTAAGAAAAAAATTGGATGATGTGTTATTGGAGTCTGAAGATCAAATAGAAGATTACGGTCATTTTAAATTTTTACAAGATAAAGGGCATAATGTTGTTTCTTATACTCCTGATTCGCTTAATTTAGACGAACTAAAGAAAAAAGATTTTGTGTTTTATTTTATGTATCCTTTTAACAGAGAATTAAGTTCTTATTTATCTCGTTTTGAAAATGATATTTTTTTTATTAATCCTCCAAGCAAAGTTTTGTTGTCTGCTCCTAAAACTTTCGAGCCAAATTATTTTCAAGAGCATCTTCCAGAACATTTTATTTATTCAAATAATGATGTTGGTTCTTTAAAAAAATTCTTATCTAAAGAAAAAGATTTGATAATAAAGCCTATTGAGGGTACTGGTGGGAAAGGAATTGTTTTTTTTGATAAGTTTAAACCTGTGGAAGAAAAGTTAAAAGATTATTTAGTGATGCATTCAGAATATCCTCAAGGATATATATGTGAAGAATTTATTGAAAATGATGGTGATAAAAGGGTTATTGTTTTTAACGGTGATGTTCTTGGCAGTATAGGGAGAGTAAATAAAAATACATATGTTAATAATATTTCTTCAGGAGGCAATTATGCTAATCTTCCTTTATCGTCAAAAGAAGAGTTTATTGTATGTGCTGTGGCTAAAAAATTAAAAAATATGGGTGTTTATTTTGCAGGACTTGATATTTTATCAAATCATTTAATAGAAGTTAATACTTCTGCACCTGGTTGTACGAGTATAGTTAAGCCTTTGAATGTGGAGGCGTATGATGTTTTAGAAAAATTTCATGACAATTTGATGGATTTGTATGAGTCAAAAAAAAATTGATGTAAAGGAATTTGATAAAAAATTTTGTGATTTTATTTACAAATATGGTTTGGATGAAGAATATGAATATTTTAAATTAAATTATTTTGATGATAAGAAGAATTTTTTTTTTAAGAATGATTTTTGTTTACCGGAAAACTTTTTTGAGTATTCTCGTAGTGACCTCACTGACTGCGAATCTGAATTAATAAGTCTTAAAGAAGAATTATCTTTTTTTAAGAATGAAGATTTTTATTTTATTTATTCTGAAAAAATTTCAGAATTGGAATTTTTAATTAATTTAATTCATAATATTTCTTTAGAAGATTTTAAGAATTATTCTTTAAAAATTTATGGTCATACGAATTTTGTGTTTTTTTTGTTGGCTAAGTTTGTTTGTTTAAATGGTTTGATTTTTAGAAAAAGAAAAAAGATGTTTTTGAATGAGAACGAGATGCTTAGTGTGTTTTATTCTTATCTTAATTCTAATAATATGTCTGGTTGGTCTGTTGAAATTTCTAGCGATATGGTTGGTGATGCAAGAATTTCTAAAGTTGAAATGAAGATTTATATTAGAAAAAAAGATAGATATGTTGTTGATGATGTTATAAGTTTGCTTTATCATGAAGTGGGTGTTCATGTCAGAAGGTTTCAGGAGGGTAAGAAAAGTCTTGAAATTTTTTCTGTCGGTTTAGCATTTTATGATGAGCTCGAGGAAGGACTTGCTACTTATTATGAGTTCAGAAAAAGTTTTTTGTTTGACACCTTGTATAGTTCTGCTCTTAAATATTTAGCTGTTTATTATGCTGAAAGATTTGATTTTGAGACTGTTTTTAGGAAAACTAAAAAATTTTGTAATGATTTGGATCTTGTGTTTCATTATGTTGTGCGTGCAAAGAGAGGAACAAACGGTGTTGGTGCATATACTAAGGATGCGATTTATTTTTCTGGGTTTGTCAAGTTTTTATTTTTAAGGCCTTTTTACAGGCTTAGGGGGTTGTCGTGGAAATCTTTTATGCTTTTTAAATTTGGGTTTAGGTATATTTGTATTTTTAGGAGCCTTAAAAGAATTTATATTAAATATGCTAATAAATAAATCTACACACCCTCACCAAACACTATGTCAGTATACGAAACCCTATACCAATCGAAACATTTATATATTAGTAGTGTTTATGTAGTGTTATGGTAATACTTTTTGATCAATACAATATGCCAGAAAGCATTTTTGAGATTATATTTAGTACTAAACAGCAGGTTGTTGTTGCTCAAATGCTTATAGAGGAGATGAAGTTAAAAGACGGTGAGATTGGCAAAACTGAGATGTCTTTATTTGCCACAGCTCTTCACGATGGTACGCTTGTGGCTCCCGAGGACCCTGATCCTAGGAATCCTATAAAGAAGAAACCTGTGCCCATATCATATAATAAACGACAATTTTACGATAGGATCCTAACTCCCATGAAAACTATGGGTATTATAGATTACGATTTGTATAAGAAAACTTACAAGATTTCAGAGAATTTCAATAAGAATATGATGAAAATTGGTTTGTTATGGCTTCAAGAAATTAGAAGACCTCCTAGATCATTTTCATTCAAGAAATTATAAGTTTCATTGTCATGAGCTCCCTGCGGATTCTTTTCTGCAACCACCCTCCCCCCTTACGAAAGACCAGGGAGCTTTTTGATTTTTTCTTTTATGTCTGCAATGTTTTGTAGTTTGTTTTGGATATTAATGTTTCTATGAGTGTTTTTTTGAAATGTTGTTTGTTTAATGTGTTGTCAGGATTCTTTTGTTTTTTGATACTAGTTGTTAGTTTAGGAATGTAAACTTAGAATCCTAGTGTGAAGAAGCTTCCTAGAGCTAAACTGAATATGAAGTATAGTGTGAATGCTATTGCTATGAAGAAGGGTATGTATTTTAGTCCTGCTTTTATATCTCCTTTTTGTATTATGCTAAGTATCATGCTTGCACTTGTCGATATTATGAATAATGCTGCCAATGAAAAGTTTCTAAATGCGTCTAGTGATAGGGTTATTTCTTTTATTTTGAATCCTCCAGCTCCTCTGCTTTGTGCTACTGCAGGTGCTACTTGTTTGCTTACTTGTATTAATATGCTCAAAAGCACTTTTGCTAGTGCGAAGAGCAGTGGGCTTATTACTGTGACTATTGCTGCTATAAATATTGTGAATAGTAGTGTGTTTGCAGCCATTTCTTCTTGTATTATTTTTGTTTTTCTTAGATTTTCTATTATTTGGTCTAGTACGTGCGCTACTTGTCCTCCTGATTGTATTTCTCCAAGTATTATGTCTATTGTTCTTCTCATTGTTGGGGATTCATATTTTTGTGCTAGTTCTAAAAGGGCATCTGTTAAGTCTTGTCCTGTCATTACTTTTTTGCTTATTATGCCCATTTCTTCTGCTAAGATTCCAAATTCTGGTTTTATTGCGTTCCATAGACTTTTTTCAAAGCTTAATCCTCCTTTTAGATTTGTGCTTACTAGTACTAAGTATTCTGGGAGATTTGATTCTAGTTCTTTTGTTCTTTTGTATATTTTCATGTTGGTTTTGAAGTAGTATCCTGCCATGATTATTGTAACAATTATTGTTGCTGTTATTACCCAAAATAGGAATGAGAATATTCCTTGTAGTATTATTTGTCTGTTTTGTAGTTCGGTTGCAAATCCTGAAAGGAAGTATATTAGGGCTGTTAGTCCTATTCCTAAAAAGAATAATATTCCAAAGTATGAATATGGTACGTCTGGATGTCCTGCTTTTGCTAAATATGTTCTTAGATTTGGTCTAAATTTTTTTGGAACTAGTGATTTTCCAAAGTCTGCTAGGAAATTTGTTTTTTGTTTTAATGGGTTTTTTTGTTTCATTTTTTTATATGTTTATGTTTGGTCCAACTGGTTTTGCTCGGTTGGCACGCATGTTAAGTACTGTGCGAGACAGTACGAATTGTTTCGTTTTTTTATATGTTTATGTTTGGTCTGATTGATTTGTATACTGCTAGGAACATTATTTGGATGCAGGTTATTAGGAATAGTAAGCTTACGAAAAAATTGTTATCTATTGGGCTTCCTCCTAATCCTAATACTATTACTATTATTGTGATTCCTAATGATGGCATTACTACTGCAAATAACATATAAAATAGTGTTATGGAGTTTAGTTTTTTTCCGTATCTGTTTATTTCTATTAGTTGTTGTTGTGCTATTTCATCTAGTGTTGCTTCTAGGAATTCTGTTACGTCTATTCCTATTTTTAGTGCGTTGCTTATTTGAAAGAGTATTTTTCTGAATTTTTCTGATGGGCTGTATTCTGCTTGTTCTGTTAGTGTGTTTTCAAGGGGTTTTCCAAGTTCTATTTCTCTTACTATTTCTTTAAAGTATTTGTTTGCTACGCCATAACTTTTTGATGCGTCTATTAGAGCATTTATAAGGGGTTGTCCGGAGTTTAGTTTTACTAGGAGGTATCTTCCTGCGAATAATACGTCTTTGTCAATTTCTTTTTTTCTTTTTAGTATTGAGCTTTTTATTTTGAGCATGTTGAAATTGTACATTAAGTAGTATAATATTGGGGCTATTAGTAGTAGCCATGTTAGTTCTGTTCCTTCTTTTAGAAAGAATAGAAATAGTAGGAATGTGAATCCGAATGTTGTGTATGTTGCAAATTGTAGGCTTTGTTTAACTATTTCTGTAGGTGTTTTTTCTATTCTTGCAACTTTTAATTCTTTTTTTAGATGCGGATTTTTTGATGCTATTATGTCTGCTAAGCTCATTTTGTTGTTTGTTTTTGGGTGTATTTAAGTCTTCCTAGGTAGTAGTTTGCCATTATTTTTCCTATTTGGTCTATGTTTTCTATGTTGTTGTTTATCATCCATCGTAGTATTTGTTGTTTTTTTAGTAGGTCTTCTTGTATTTGTTGTTTTGTCATTCCTGTGTATAGTGAGAGTGTTTTGTATAGTGTGTCTGGTTCTTCATGTTGTTCTAGTTTGTCTTTCATTACGTTTAGTTGCAATATTGTTTTTGGGTCTCCTTGGGGCGTTATTTCTGCTATTTGCAGTGTTCTTCTTTTTCCTGTTCGTCTATTTCTGTTTTGTACTAGAATCATTGATAGAGATGAGATCATTGGTTTTGGTATCTCTATTGGTGGGTTTGTTAGTCTTGTTATTGTTTCTGTTGCGTTGTTTGCGTGTATTGTTGCATATACTGAGTGTCCTGTGTGCATTGCTTCCATTAGTACTTGTGCTTCTTCTTTTCTTCTTATTTCTCCAACAACTATCCTATCAGGTCTCATTCTTAGGCTGTTTACTAGTAGGTCTAGCATTGTTACTCCGCCTTTTCCTTCAGGGTTTGGTAATCTTGTTTCCATTGGTACCCAGTGGAGGTTTTTTGGTAGTTGTAGTTCTCTTGTGTCTTCTATGCTTATGATTCTTTGATTTGGTGGTAGAAAGTTGCTTACTACGTTTAGCATGCTTGTTTTTCCAGATCCTGTTCCTCCTGCTATGAGCATGCTTAATTCGTTTTGTATTCCTAACCATATTAGGGATGCGGCTTCTATGCTTATTGTGCCCATTTTTATGAATTTGGTTATTGTCCATGGGTCTTCTGCGAATTTTCTTATTGTTATTGTGTTTCCTTTTGTGCTTATTGGTATTAGTGTTGCATTTACTCTGTCTCCGTTTAGTAGGTGTGCATCCATTAGGGGGTTTAGTGTTGTTATTTCTTTGTTTACATCTCTGCCTATTATTGTTGCGTAGTGTCTTATTCTTGCTTCAGTCATTATTTTTATGTTTGTTTCAAGCCATCCGTGTTTTTTGTGATATACCCATACTGGTTCTGTGTGGTTGTTTATTACTATTTCTTCTAAATGTGGGTCTTTTAACAGGATATCTATTTTTCCTAGTCCTAGGTTTTCTTCTAGGAGGTAGTTTATTAGCATTTCTTTTGTTTTTTGATCTGTGTCTGGGAAGTATTTTTGTATTAGTTTTCCTATTGATTTTGAGAATTTATCTCTTAGTGTTGGTTCGTTTGAGTTTGTGTTTGATTGTTCTAGTTCTTGTAAATCTAGTTTTGATATGAATTCTTCTCTTATTTTTTCTAGTATTAGTTTTGTTGTTTCTGATATGTTTGTTATGCTTACTATGTATGTTGGTACTGCTTTTTCTTCTTCGCTTATTATTTCTATTTGTATGTTTATGTTGTTTATGGTTGTTGTGTATTTGTCTAGTAGTTTTTTTCTTATTGGGGATTCCATTTTTTTTAGCTCGTTATTTGTTGTGTTTTTTGAGTTTCATTTAGTGTTTTTGTTTGTCTAAATCTTTTTATGAATTCTATTCTCTCGTTTATTAGGTTTATTTTGTTGTTTAGTGTTTCTTTTATTGTTGTGTATTTGTTTGGTATTTGCGAGTTTATTCTTTTTAGTTCTATTATTTTGTTTTTTGCGTCATCTAGTCTTCCTTGTTTGGCGTCTTCTTTTATTTCTTGTATTGTGTTGGCTATTTGTTGTAGGTGTATTTGTTGTATTTTTATTTGTTGTTTTTCTTCGTTTTGTTTTTTTATTATTTTGTCTCGTTTTTCTTTTTCTTTTATGTATTTCATTGTTTTTTTAATTTGCATATAGTAGCTTATTAGGTCGTTGTATAGTTCTTTTTTTTCTTCTAAGTATATTGAAGGGTATCTTGTGAATATTATTTTCATTTTTTTGTATGCGTTTATGGCTTGAGGTATGTTTCTTTTTAGTAAGTTTGTGGTCATTATTTCTTTTAGTATTGTTAATTTTTTGTTTAGTTGCGTTTTTATTTGATAGTATTTTTCTTGTTTTTGGTTTTGTTTTTCTTGTTTTTCTTGTTCTAGTTTTTGTAGTATGTCTATTGTTTCTGTTTTGTCTTTTTTTATTTCTAGTTCATCTTTGAGCATTTCTGCTATTTTGCATAGTTTTTGGGAGTCTTTGTTTTTTTTGCAGTATTCTGTTAAGGTTTCACTTATTTCTTGTATTTTTATTAGTCTTATTTGTTTGTAGGGGTCTGTTTGATTAGTTTGGTTGAATTCTTGTATTGCTTCTTGTGTTGTGTTTATTGCTGATAGGGTGTCTTTTATGTTTAATGCTTTTTGGAGTTCTTGTAGTTGTTTTTCTGATGTATAGTCTCCTATTTGGCTTGCTTCGCTTATTTTGTCAAGGAATTGTATTATGTCCATTTCTATATATGAGTCTAGTTCTTCAGTTGTGTTCATTTATTGCATCACCATTTTTTTGTATGTTTCCCATAAGTAGTCTATGTTTGTTAGATGTCTTTTTTCCGCTTCTTTGTAAAAGAAGCTTTTTTTGTTTGTTAGTGCTTGTTGTATTTGATTTTTCCATAAGAAGTCTGATTTTGTTTCGTTTAATTTGTTGTTTTTTGCTTTGATTTGGAATTCTTTTTTTAGTTCTTTTATTGTTTTATTGTTATTTTCTTCTTCTATTAGGTAGATGTATGGTGTTGTGAATTTGTATTCCATTCCCAAGATGTGTTCTTCTATTAAGAAGTCCACCCATTTTTGCACTATTTCTGTGGGTACGTGGAGCATTTTTGCGGCTTCTTTAAGTTCAATTTGTTTTTTGCCTCTTAAGAAATCTACTAGTTTGTCTACTCCTGTTGTAATTATTTCATTTTCTGAGTATCCCATTGCTCCCCTCTTTTTACTTGTATTTATGAGTGTTTAGTATTTAAAGGTTTCTACTTGTGGGTGTTGTTTGTTGTTTTTTTATGGTGTGCAATCTGTTAGGCAATAGTGTGGTTTATCGGGGTTGTTTTGTTCTGGGAATTTGCAAGCACCATCTCCACAGATTAGAAGGTCGTATGTATTTAGGGGTATCGTGTAGTTTTTTGGAGGTGTTGATTTTGGCATGGATGTATCTGTTGCAGTTTCGTTTGGTACTATGCTTCCGTTTATGTTTTTTCCTGTGGTTTCATTTAGGTTTATTTCTGCCCAGACTTCTGTTAGTTTGTTGTTTGTTGTTTCTATGTTGTTCCAAAAGTCCCACAATACTAAGTTCCACTCTATTATTGCGTTGTCTGGTTGTTTGTAGAATAAGAAGTCTGAAGAGCCATATTCCTGCATGAATTTTTCTGTGTGTTCTTGACTTTCATATACTGTTGTTGTATTTATTAAAGAATTTAGTCCGCAGCATTCTGAAGGTCTTATTTGGTTTGTTAGTCTGTCTAGGTAGCTTATGCCTTGTTTTGAGTGGAAGTAGATTCCTGTTGGTTGATAGTTGTTTAAGGTGCTTGGTATTAGCCATTCAGTTGTGTTTCTTGTTGTTATTTTTTTTTCGTGTCCGTATTCGTTTATTATCTCTTGTGAGTTTTGGTTGTTATTTGCTACTTGGTATGTTGGATCTTTCATGTTTAGTATGCTTATTTTTGTTTTTATTGTTGTGTCTTGTATGTTCCATTTTGCGTAGTTATCATCTGCGATTATTGATAGGTTTATTTCTGTTATGATGTGCCAGGGGTCTTCTTGGTATATTGTTGCTTGGTCTTGGTTTTTTACAGTTATGTTTAGTGTTTGAAAACCTATTTTTTCTTCTCCGAATTGTGCGTATTCATTTAGTTTTTGTTGTATTGTTGTTTGTTGGTCGCACCAGCCTTCTACTGATTCGTTTATTAGGCATTTTTTGAATATTTCTTGGAATTGTTCTGTTGTTGGGAAGTTTTTATCTTGTATTAGTTTGTCTGTAATGTTTTGGAGTATTTTTTTGGTTGATTGTGTGGCTATGTTTTCTGTATATTCTTGTATTTGTGATATGTAGAAGTTGCTTTGTCTTAGTTTTATTCTTGTTAGTTCTGTTTTTGTATCTGCAGGGGTTTCTATTAGGGATAGGTACATTGTTACTATTAGTGTTGAGATAACTACTGCTGCTATTGTGAATATTACGCCTTTTTTGTTCATTTTGTCCATATTTGTATTTGTGTCAGTTTTGGTCCTTGGTATTGTCCTTCGTCATTTATGTAAAATGTTGGTATGTTTGTTGTCAGGTTTATTGTGGGGGTTATTATTTCGTTTTCTTGGGTGTATATTGTTTGATTTTCGTATATGTATCTAAAGGATATTTGTTTTGGTATTGTTAGTTTGCTAAAGTTTTTTATGAAACTTGTTGCGGTTTCTGTTTGGTCGTTATCTACTAGGTATGCTATTTTTTGTGTTATTGTAAATTCTGGGTGTGGTTCGTTTGGGTTGTAGTATATGACTCTGTTTTTTTTGTTATAGTAGTCTATTTTTGTGTTTGTTATGTAGTCTATGTAGTTGTTTAGAATTTGTTGTGTGCTTTCTATTTTGGGTCTTGATATTGTTGCTGCGAGTATTAATGTTATTGCAGCTATTATTATCACTCCTGCTATCATTGCATCAACTGTGAAGAATGACGCACCTTTTTTTTTAAGGGGTTTCATTTTTCATATACTATTACTTTTAGAGTTACTGGTTCTCCTTTTATGTTTTTTTTATAGTCTTTTGTGAGGAGATTTTTTATTTTTTTGTTTGGTGTGATTTTTATTTTTGTGCTTTGTCTTGTTTTGAATTCTCCACTGCAGCATTCTACGTATAGCATTTCAGTTTCATCTTCATCTATCCATTCTAGGTTTACTGTTGCTCCTGCAGTTAGTCCTTCACATACTTCTGATGCGTAGTATGTTTTTCCATCTGTTGTTGTATGTTGTTGGTATTCACATCCATTTCGTCCTTCACATCTTGGTTTGCATACGTCTTCTCCGTATTCGTTTGGCATTGTGCATATTTGTGTTGTTATTCCGTCTCCGCAGTATGCTTCTTGCATTGGACAGTCTACTATTGTTGTTCCATTTTGTATGAATGCGTCTTTTTGTGTTGGTATATAATCTTCTTTTGTGCATTCTATTCTTATGTTGCCTGTTGGTGCTCCTATTGAGTATGCCCCGTTTGTTAGGCTTGTGTTTCTGCTAAATATCATGTAGTTGTAGTGCGATACTACATTTACGTTTACTTGTATGGATTCATTGTTTGTTTTGTCCCATGCTTGTCCTGTTATTGTTGCTTTGCAGTCTGGGTCGTTGCAGTTTTGACATCCTGTTGTTCTCTTTACGTTTTCGCATTCGACTTTTATATAGATGTTATTTGTTGCGTATATGTTTCTTAATGAAGTTTCACAGTTTGTTGTTGGTATCCATTCATCAGTTGTTTGTTCTTTGAATAGTATTTGTTTGCATGTTGTTTCGTTTCCGTATGTTGCATGGCAAGCTTTGGTTCCTGTGATTGTTGAGTCTTCTGGTAGTATTTTGTATGGCGCGTTTTCTCTTAGTGTTTGCGGTCTTGTGTTTTTGTTTATTTGGTAGTTTACTGTTGTTTTGTTATAATCTGTTTCTATTTCTCCGTTTGTGTAGTCTTCAGGGCATATTCCGTCGCTTATTCCGCAGGGTTGGCATTCTCCACAAAGTTCTACTGCTCCAAATCCTGTTTGTGTTATGTCATAGTTTGAACATATTGATAGGTTTGTGTTGCATTCAGCTTCTGTTTTAGGTGTCGCTATCGTGGTTATTGTTAGAATTAATATTGATAATATTGTTAGTTTTATCAGTTTTTTATTTATCTTGCTCACCCCTTAATCGTTTTTTCTGTTTATGTATATATAAAGTTTTTCATGGTTCTATTATTTTTCCGTCTATTTTGATGGTTGGATTTTTTATTACTTGGTCTAGATGTATTATGCTTTTTATGTCTCCTCCGAACCAATTGTTGCTTCCTATTGCGAAGTGGCATGTGTTGTATGTTTTTTCATCTATTATTGTGGAACCTATTATTTTTGCTTTTTTGTTTAATCCTATTCCTAGTTCTCCAATTTTCCAGACATTTTCAGGATGTAGTGATTTGTTATGTGCCCATTGGAGTGTTTTTTTAAGTTTTTGTGCTTCTGGTGTGTTGTTTATTACTTTGATTATTCCTTTTGTTACTTGCAGTTTTATGGGTTCTTTTATTAGTATTGTTTCATCTTTTAGTCTTGCGCTTCCATCTATTATTATGATTCCGTTTATGGTTTCTGTTTTTGGTGCTATATATGCTTCGCTTCCTGGTAGATTTCCTCCTTCTCCTGGGTTTTTGTATATTCCTGTTGCTGTTTTTGCTTGTATTCCTTCTACGTTCATTTCTATGTTTGTTCCTGCTTTTGTTGTTATTTGTATTTTTTTTGCGTTTGTTAGTTTTTTGGCTAGTTGGTTGGTTTGTTTTTCTATTTCTTTGTAGTCTATGTCTAAGCAGTTTAGTATTAGTTGTAGATTTTCGTTTTTTATTGATCCTAAGCTGCTACTTGATATGAATTTGTGTTCTTTTTCTTTTGCGTATTTTCTAAAGCTTAGTCCTAGGTTTCCTAATTTTCCTATTCTGTTTGATACATTTATTATTAGGATGCTTTTGTTTGGTATTTCTTTTAATTTTTTTATTAGTATTTCGTCTGCTTGGTCGCCTCTTCCTTTGAAATTTTGGTATATTGTTTCATAATTTTTATTTAGTTCTTTTGCAGCTAGAGTGTATGCTTCTGTTAGTATTGTGGCTATTGTGTTGTTTTTGTATCCTTTATCGCCTATTATTAGTATTTTTTCGTTTGTTGCGTTTAGATTCTGAATTATTATTTTTTTGAATAGTTTTAAGTCTATTTTTTGTTGTGTTTTGTTGTGTTTTGTTGTTGTATCGTTCATTTTTTATTTGTTAGCGTATCTTAATATTTATATATTGTTTCTTTTCTCTTTATTATTATATGGGTAAAGACGATGCTAAAATTAAGGAATTGGAGGAGTTGATTGCTAATTCTCAGTATAATAAGAGAACTCAAAAAGCTATAGGGCAGTATAAGGCTCAGCTTGCTAAGTTAAAAGAAAAGGATGAGGCTCGTAAGAGTGGTGGTAAGGGCGGCGATGGGTATGCTGTTCGTAAGACGGGTGATGGTACTGTTGTTTTGCTTGGATTTCCTAGCGTTGGCAAGAGCACTTTGTTAAATAGTATTACTGATGCTGATTCTGAGGTTGGTTCTTATGCGTTTACTACTTTGACTTGTATTCCTGGCATTTTGGATTATGAGCATGCCAAGATTCAGATTTTAGATGTTCCTGGAGTTGTTCGCGGAGCTGCTAGTGGTAGGGGTAGGGGTACTGAGGTTTTTGCGGTTTTACGTAGTGCGGATCTTATTTTGTTGCTAATAGATGTTAATTTCCCTGAACATTATGATGTTTTGTTAAGAGAGGTTTATGAGTCGGGTATTAGAATTAATCAGAGGCGACCTGATGTTAAGATTAAAAAAACTGCTAAGGATGGCGTAAAGATTGGTAAAACTGTTCGTTTGACTCATTTAGATGATGAGACTATTACTGCGGTTCTTAAAGAATTTAAGATTGCTAATGCGGATGTTGTTATTCGTTCTAATATTACTGTTGATCAATTGATTGATTGTATTGAGGATAATAAATTTTATACTCCTGCTATTACTATTTTGAATAAGGTGGATATGGTTTCTTTGGAAAAAGCCAAGTTGATTGCTAAGAAAGTTAATGCTGATTTATTGATTTCTGGTAAGAATGGGGCGCATTTGGAGGATTTAAAGAGGCTTATTTTTGATAAGTTGAATTTGATTAGAATTTTTATGAAAGAGCCTGGTAAAGCGGCGGATATGGATATTCCTTTGATTGTTTTTAAAGGTTATAGTGTTAGGGATGTGTGTACTAAATTGCATAAGGATTTTGTTAAGAATTTCAAGTTTTGCAGGGTTTGGGGGAAAAGTGCTAAGTTTGATGGTCAAAAATTGACTTTAAAGCATAAATTGGTTGATGGGGATGTTCTTGAGATTCATTTGAGATGAATTTTTAAATTTACTTTTACTGTTTTGTTTTGGGGTTGTTCATTGAAATGTTTGATTTTTTTGTTTGTGCTTCTTTTTTTAGAATTCTTTTTTTTAGAATTAAGTATTTTTTATGACAAATTTTATAAATTCTTGTTTTCTTGGTGTGTTGTATGTTGAAGTGTTTAGAGTGTGGCTCTGATATGCGTGTTGGTCGTAGGTATGTTTTACATAATACGAAGTTTGTGGATTATCTTTGTACATCTTGTTTTTATAAGATAACGAAGGTGGATGCTTTAAATGGTTAGAGGTGTTTTGTTATGGATGTTAATTTAAATGTTGATTTTAAGGAGCTTTGGAATTCTGTTCAAGAGTACTTTGGCGGTTTGAATAGGATGGAGATTTTAGGCTATTCTTTGCTTTTGTTTGGGGTTATTTGTTTGATTGTTGGTGCTATTCTTTGGTGATAACCAAAAGCTTATATAGTATTTAATGCAGATGTATTTTATGGGTCAACAAGAAGTTTATGATTTTCTTTGTAAGAACAAAGGTAAGTGGTTTACTTCAAGGGAAATTAGTGATGCGTTGGGTGTGAGTATTGGTTCTGTTACGATGTCTTTAAAGAAGTTGAGAAAGACTAATATTATTAAGTATAAGAATACAGGGAAGCGTAATACTTACCGTTATAAAGTGGATTCCTAACGTTCATAGTATTTTCTTAGAAGTATTATTGTGGTTGTTATTAGTATTATTGTTATTAGTGTTAGTATTCCTGTTGTTGGTTCTTTGTTTGCGATTTTTTGGATGTTTGTTATGGTGTTTCCTGTAATTTTTTTTAGTTGTGTTGGTTGATTTTTATATGTTGGTTCTTTGTTTGTTTGCGTGTTTATTTGTTCTAAGATCATGGTTTGACTTTGTTTTGTTAATTGGGTTTTTGGTGTTGTTATTGTTATTTCACATTGATATGTTCCTGGTTCGTTTATGTTTATGTTTTTGTTTTGTGAGATTAATTGTTTATTTTTTGTCCATGTATATGTTTCTGTGTATTCTTTTGGTTTGTGTGTTAGTTCATATGTGCATGTGTATTCTTGTTGGTTTTTTTGGATTTGTACATTTTTTATTTCTAGGGGGTTTGTGATTTTAAGAGTTACATGCCCTGTTTGTGCACTTATTAAGGGGGTTAGCATTATTATTAGAATTATGGTTATTGTTGCAGTTTTTATTTCTTTTTTCATTTATTTCTTGTATTTTTATTGCCATTTTAATGTTTGCGGTAAATAATTAAGGTGTAGAATAAAGTTTATTTTTTTCGAGAGGGTTTTTTTGGTTCTTGGAATGCACTTTCGTAGGCTTCGTCTCCTTCGAGTTTTTTTGATATTTTTTCTTTTTGGTCTTCATATCCTGCCATGAATCCTTCTTCTTCAGGGGAGATTTCGTCATTTTCTACTAAATCTTCTCTCGCTTCGTCATCATAGACTCCTTGAATATCTTGTTCTTCTTCGTTCATATTTTGCTTTCATGCCGAGTTGTATTTAAATTTTTCGTTGGTTTATAATATATACAGCAACTTATAAATATCAGTTGTGTATTTTTATATTTTAATGATGAAATTTACTAAGATAACTATAATTAGAGCGTCTAAGCCTAAGGAGTATAATATTAATGAGCTTTTGCAGTGGTTTGGAGGCAGTTTAGGTCTTTTTAATATGAGGGATAAGGATAGAAGTTGTTTTCGTATTTTTATTACTCTTTTAAAGGATTTGAAGTCTGAAGAACCGGGGCTTTCAAGTGATGAGTTGGCTAATTTGACTAATTTATCCAGAGGTACTGTTGTTCATCATTTGAATAAACTTATGGAGGCTGGTATTGTTGTGGTTAGTAGAAATGTTTATGTTTTGAAAGTTGATAATTTAGAAGAATTGGTAGATTTTGTTAGGAAAGATGTTAATAGTGCGTTTGATTCTTTGAAAGAAATTGGTGGTAAGTTAGATTCTATGCTTGGTCTAAATAAGGAGGTTTAAGTTGGTTTTATGTGAGTTGCCTTTTGAGGCGAGGTTGAGAAGTGTTAAGGTTTTAATCAAATCTAAATCTGAAGCTAATTTTGATTTGGGTTGTTTGCCTAGTAAGAGAAGTGTTTCTGATTTGTTGAAATCGGGTATTTTGATTTTAGATAAGCCTAGCGGGCCTACTAGTCATCAAGCTGTGGATTATGTTAAGCGTGTTCTTGGGATTGATAAGGCGGGTCATTCGGGCACTTTAGATCCTGGGGTTACGGGGGTTTTGCCTGTGGCTTTACAGCAAGGTACTAGGATTACTAATGCTTTGTTGAGTGCTGGTAAAGAATATGTTTGTTTGATGCATTTGCACGGTGATATTTCTAAGGATGTTTTATTGTCTTTATTTGATAAATTTACTGGAACTATTACTCAGTTGCCTCCGAAGAAGTCTGCGGTTAAAAGGCAGAATAGAAAGAGAACTATTTATTATTTGGATTTGATTGAATTCCAAGGTAGGGACGTTTTATTTAAGGTAGGGTGTCAAGGAGGAACGTATATTAGGAAGTTGGTTCATGATATGGGGGAGTTTTTAGGGTTTGGGGCTCACATGGCTGAGCTTAGAAGGACTAAGGCGGGGCCTTTTTTTGAGAATCAGGTTGTTACTTTGCAGGATTTGGCTGATGCTTTTCATTATTATGGGATGGGTGATGATTCTTTTTTGAGAAAGTTTTTATTGCCTTTAGAGGAGGGTGTTAGGCATTTGAAGAAAATTTGGGTTCATGATTCAACTATTAATTCTTGTTGTCATGGTGCTTTTTTGAAGGTTCCTGGTATTTCAAAATTGGATTCTGATATTTTGAGAGGGGATGTTGTAGCTGTTCTTTCTTTGAAGGGCGAGTTAGTTTTGGTTGGAGAGTCTTTGTTGGATTCTTCTGATTTAAAAAATTTTGACAAAGGTTTGGCTGTTAAGACTTCTCAGGTTTTTATGAAGCCTGATGTTTATAACCTTTAATGGTTGTCTATTAGTGTTAAGTTCTAGTTTGTTAGTGAGTTTTCGTATTGGTGTATATCATTATATATTTTTATATTGTATTTGTTTAATTTGTTTTCTACTATGTCTTTGAATATGTGGTGTTTGTCTCTTGTTAGTACATCTGATGTGCTTTTTATTGCTGCTGCAACAAGTACTGCGTCACTTGGATCTTTCACTATTTTTAGTAGGCAGGGTTCTGTTTTTTGTACGTATTCTTTTTCTTTTTGTCTTTGTCCTGGTTTTACATCTATATTTGTTATCTTTAGTAAATCTGATTCTAGAAGTTTTTTTAGTGCGTGATGAATTTCAGGTTTGTGTTTTGTGATTTTTTCTAGTTCTTCTGCGTTAAAACTTGTTATGTATGCTTCATGATTTTTTAAGAAGTTTTCTAGTTTTTTTTCTTTTCCTTGTTTTAGTTCGTAGATTATGAAGCAAGTGTCTAGCAATATTGTTTTTTTATATTTTATTTCTTTTAGATTGTTTGTGTAGTGTATGTATTGGTGGATTTTCATTCTTCATCATCTACGGTGAATAATGTGGAATCGTTTACTTTGAATAATTTTATTCTTGCACCTGCATCTAACCATCCATGAGCGTAGTTAAGGGCTGCGAATGCTAATACATAATCGTTGTTTTTTTTAAAATATTTTGCGTCTGAGTAATATCTTGTTGCCATGTCAAAAAAATCTTCTGCTTCCTTTATTCTTTGTAAGTCCATTCCTCTTTCTTTTATCATTTGTATTGCGTTACCTGTTATTTTGAAGTATTTTTCTAGTTTTTCTTCTGTTATTTCTTGTTTTTTTTGGTTCATTTTCTTTTGTTTCTAACATAAAGTATTTAAAGATTGTTCACTATTCTGTGTTTGGTGGTTATTGATGGTTTCAGAAGATATTTTTCCAGATGATTATTATAAGTATGATAAACTGAAGTATAAACGTTTTTTAGATAGGTTTTCTGAGGATATTAGGAGTGCTTATAGTCAGCAGATAAGGCATATTGTTGCTGATATTAGGGTGAAGGATACTTCAAGAGTTGTTTTTTGCGGTATGGGGGGCAGTGCTATTGCAGCTATGGTTATGAAGAATTATATTGATCCTTCAGAGTTTCATTTCGAAGTTGTTAATGATTATGAGATTCCTGGTAAATTAGGCTTGGACGATTTGGTTATTATTTGTTCTTATTCTGGTAATACTGAAGAGGCTATGTCTTGTTATAAGCAGGTTAGGCGTGAGGGTTCTCAGCTAATTATTATTTCTTCAGGAGGTAAGTTATTTGATGCGGTGTCTAATGGCAGAGTTCCATTTATTAGGTTGATTAAAGATTATCCGCCCAGAGCCGCGCTTTCATATATGTTTTTTATTTTGTTGAAGTTGTTTGAAGAGGTGGGTGTCATTTCCTCAAAGTCAGAGGATGTTAGGCAGTTATTGGATCATTTGCATCGTCAAAGTTTGGATTCTTTTGCTATTAATCTTTCTGGTAAGCTGTATGGTAAGATTCCTTTGATTTATTCTAGCAGTGCTTTTTATTCTGTTGCTTATCGCTGGAAGACTCAGGTGAACGAGAATGCTAAGTCTGTTGCGTATAGTAATTTTTTTCCTGAGTTAGATCATAATGAATTGATTGGTTTTGGTAATAAGAATGCTATTTTTCATGTTGTGATGTTAACTAATGATGAAGATTCTGCACGTATGCGTAAGCGGATGAAGTTGTCTAAGGATTTGTTGCAGAAAAGGGATGTTGATGTTACTGAACTTCATCTTAAAGGTAATAAGTTAGTAAAAATTTTCAATGCAGTGCTTGCAGGTGATTTGACGACTTATTATTTGGCTTTGCGTTATAGGACGGATCCAACTCCTGTTGACGATATTGAGCAATTGAAACGTAATATGGGGCCTTATATTTAAAATATTTTTTTTAATTCTTTTTTTAAGGTTTTATTGTTTTGGATTTAGGGCATTCTTTATGATTTTTTATTGCTAGAGGTTTTATAATTATATTTTTAAAGGGCTTTTTTCTGAATATATTTTTAAAGGTTTCTTGATTCTTTTATTTTGCGCCCATGTTGCATAGTTAGGATAGTGCGTCAGATTGCGGATCTGAAGGTCGGGAGTTCAAATCAGCTAGTTGCATTTGTTGAAACAAATTTATTTTGATTTATTTTCAGGATTTGTGTTCAAAGAAATGTTTGTTGTCGGTTGTGAAAGTCTCCCCATGGGCGTCTTATATTTTTTTTGTCTAATTAGACAAGTTTTATAAATAGATGTATTTTCTTCTCAATATTGGGAGGATAACATTAGCTTCTTTCCGATGAGAGTATTTAAAATGAAAGGAAATGTAAAATTTTTTAACCAAATGAAAGGATTCGGCTTTATAGCCGCAGAAGATGGCAAAGAGTATTTTGTGCACATGTCTGATTTGAAAGACGGTGTAACAATAAGGGACAATGATGTAGTTGTTTTTGAAGTAGTTCAAGGGGACAGAGGTCCTAAAGCAGCTCATGTTTCATTAGATGATGGTTCTGCATCTACAGAAGCTCCTCAAGAAGAAGTTCAAGAGGAAGCGCCTTTAGATGACGCAAATGATGAAGCTGAAGAAACAGGAGATGATGATTCGCAAGATGATGATTCTGCTGAGGATTCGGAAGATTCTGATTCGGAAGATGATGAAGAAAAGAAAGATTAATTTCTTTCAATTTTTTTTATTTGTTCAATTATGTTTTTGTTTTGCTAATTCTAAGTAATTTCAAACAACAAAGTTGTGAGCCAATATGTTCGTATCGTTTGAACTCTCGCTCTTTTGCTCCTTCCAAAAATTGAAAATTTTTAGGGTGCTGAAGATATTTATTGCACGCTAACAAAAGAAGTTTAATACCCTTGCTTGCACAAAAATGTTCGTTCATTTTTGTTGTGCAAGAAACTTTTAGTTTCTTAGTAGACTCATAGCAGGAATTTTCATTATTTTAACCCCTTCTTTTGTATACTTTTTTTCTATGACCTACTTCTACAACATGAATTATTAATTTATTATCTATGATGTCCATAATTACTCGATAATCACCGACACGTAACCTAAAATATTTTGATCCTACTAGTTTCTTTACATGACTATGAGGCCTTATTTGACATCTTTTTATTGTAGAAATAATTCTATCTTGAACATCCAATGGAAGTTTGCTTAACTGTTTATCTGCAAAATCTGAAAAGGTTACTTCATAAGTCATCTTTTCAATCTCGCTTCAACTTGTGCAAGAGTTTTAACTCGTCCAGCTTTTATATCTTCTTCAGATTTTCTAATATTTGCCAGTGTTTGCTTAGATAATTCCATGGTGTCTTCTAATAAATCTCTGATTATGTCTTCATAACTCTCCTTATCATACATTTTACGAGATTTTAAATCTTCTAACAAATCTTTACTTACTTGAATAGTTGTAATTGCCATAGAACGTATATAAAGTGCTATAGTATATATACTTTTCGTTTTTTAGGGGTTAAATAAAATTAGACATGCTCGCTGTTATACGAGGGTGAACGAAACGAAGGGGAGTGAAAGCACAGCGTCCCCCGAGCAACCAAAGGGAGTGGAGGCGTATGACGTAGGGGCGCTCCAAATTAAAGAACAGGCAGGATTTCGTTACTTCTTTACCGCAACATACAATCCTCTATCTTTCATAAGACCATTTTTCAAATATTTAGCTTGGAAACCGTTGTCTTTCAAAATTTTAAGAAATTTATCAATATCAAAAAGACTTAATTCATTTTTGTCGCGCAAGTATCTGATGCCTTTCTTTGTTGCAATAAGAAAGTGAAAATCAAGAATGGCAATATTGCCACGCTTCTGACTATAATTCATACGACAAATCTTGACATCTGGCTCATTAACAAAATTTGCGTGCGGTTTTCCTGCCTTATATGCGTCTTTTGTGATGAAAGGTTCAATTATCAAAATGCCGCCAATTTTGAGGTGCTTTGAAAAAGAAGCTATAGTTTTCTTCAGGTTTGCATAATTTTTGACGTACCCAACAGAACTGAATAGACAAGTTACAACGTCAAACTTCTTTTTCAAATCAAAGGAAATCATATCCGCTTGTTGAAATTTCAATTTCGGAAATTTCTTCTTGGCAACTTTAAGCATATCTTTATTCAAATCAGTGCCAGTGATTTTGTAATGCTTTTTGAGAAATTGAACATGATTTCCTGTACCGCACGCAACATCTAACATTTTAGAGCCAGATGTTTTTTTGTTTTTTTGAATTAAGTCGTGGATAGTGTCTGCTTCTTTTTCATAAGGTTTCCAAGCGTAAAGTAAATCATAATATTTTGCCAACTCTCCCCACATTTTTTCTTGCTTCATATTATTCATAATAAAATAATCTTATATAAATGTTATTAGAAATCCTGCCGTCATTCAAATCAAGAGCGCCCCGAATAATATTTCTTATAACCCTTGTTAAACGAGGGTGAAGAGTGATAGTGAAAAAAGCGCAGCACCCCCTTGAGTCGAAAGAAAGACCATTCATCAAATGAGCGAATGCGATACATAAAAACGAATAATTAAAGGGGTGGAATTTTTCTATTAAATTAGATTAATTGGCTTTTTATTAATCCAGGCTTCAATATTATCTATCATCATATCATTAGCAACTCTTTTTGTGTTCCAAGTATTATATGCGATGTGTGGTGTTGCAAGTATTTTAGGGTGTTTGAGAAGTTTTTGATAATAAGAGTCATTTATATCTCCAACTTTGATACCACCTGCATCCATTGCAACTCCTACTAAAACATTATTATCTAAAGCTTTTATTATTGCAGTAGTATCATAAATTTTTTTTCCTGTAACTGTTATAAAATATGAACCTTTTTTGAGAGATAGAAAGAAATTTTCATCTAAAAGTCCTTCTGTTGTTGGATTTGAACTTAATGTATTAATAATTATATCTTTATCTTTAACTGATTCTAATAAATTATCTCCTCTTTTAAAATAATAGATATTCATTTCTAATGCTCCGCATATTTTTCCGACTCTTGAACCAACATGCCCTTTTCCTAAGATAACAACTTCTTTATCTTTTAGGCTATTTTCAATAGGTGGTAAACCTCCGTCTAGCGAAGTATTATTTATGTAAAAAGGGAACCTTCTTAGTAAGTTAAAAATCATACCAATAATCCATTCAGAGACAGCAACTCTATTGCATCCTGGACTTTTAGATACAACAATATTCTTTGTTTGTAAAATTTCTTTATCAAAAAAATCAACACCAACAAAAGGAAGAGAAATGAATACATTTTCTAAATCTTGATATCTTTCCTTTAGTCCAAATTTTCCTCCACAGATAATATCTGCGTCCTTAACTCTTTCAAACCATTCGTCAGGAGTTTTTGACCATTCTTTATAAAAAGTTACATCACCAAGTTTTTTTAATCTTTCAACTTGGTCTGGAAATAAATCAAGATCTAAAGGAACTACTATTTTTAACATATTATTTGCTAATGATTGAATATATAAAAAGCTTTTTAAAAAATTACACTCCCTCCTCAAATTTTAAGTCTTTCTTTCGATTCTGTATAATGCCTGTTAAATGAGCCTAACGAAACGAAGTGGAGTGAGAGCGCAGCGTGGTGCGGAGTGAAAAGAAGTAAGTAATTTTTCATGCCTGTTAATCGAACTTAAGAATTCTGCAAAATATCATTTGATTTGGAATATTATCAAATACAGGAGAATAAAAATACAAATCTTGATATTTGCCAATATATAATTTACTATCTTTTACAATTAAAGTCATTGACACATTCCCAACTAATTTACTTCTGATATGTTCATAGAAATTATGCCTAAAAGGAGTATCTGGTTCATCATGTTTCATCCACTTTCCTTTTGGAGCTTTATCGTTTAGAAAATCTTTAAGGTCATCCAAAAGTCCATCTTCCCAGCCAATTTGAATTAATGATGAAACTTCGTGAGGAACCCAACATAAAATATTGGCATTATTTAGATTACTCTGTTTAATT
Organism: Candidatus Woesearchaeota archaeon; assembly: GCA_021735165.1. Classification (NCBI taxonomy): domain Archaea; kingdom Nanobdellati; phylum Candidatus Woesearchaeota; species Candidatus Woesearchaeota archaeon. The sequence goes on along the minus strand of JAIPHP010000001.1, from coordinate 9,803 downwards.
AGAGATTCAAATACACTTTTTACAGAGGTAAATTCTTCTTTTAATTCTAATTTAATTTCTTTGTCAATGACTTGCATAATGATAGTAAATTATTGATATTTATATAAACTTTGCTTCTGAGGGCATGAAAAATTATTTCATTTAAACCTTGTATGTTTAGTATGACGCAACGAAGTGAAGTGAAAGCGCAGCACCCCCTTGAGTTGAAAGTCAGCCCGTTACTTCTGTAATAATAAATCACTATAAGAAACTGAAATCAAATCTTCTTGAGAAATCTTAAATAAATCAAGGAAAAATTGACATTGTTCAAGCAATTTATCTTTTCCGATTGTACCATCATTATCAATAGCTTCAATTTCAACAAAAGTCCCTAAATCTTCAACTATATCAATATGAAATTTCACATTATCGATAAAATAAATTTCTCTCTGTTTATCAACCACGACTAAAACGCCAAGAGCCTTAGTTAAAATTTCTTTCAATGAAGATTTAGGGTTTGATTTAAACAAAGTAACATCAGATTGTTTAGGACCTTCTTTGTTTTCTCTTTTATAATGAATAAGATGATTTTCGATTTTTCCTTCTCTTAATTTTAATCTACCATTATCGACTTTAAAGTATGTATCAATCTGGCGGTCAACACCTTTAAAGTCAGCATTCTTTGATTTTAAGATTTCTCTTATCTCATCTTGATTATTAGATTTAGCTTTGATTTCAATATTTACATGTGTCATGGTAATTTAATTTCAGTTAGATATTAAAAACATTTCTATAGGGCTGACTTTCAATTTCATATAACATTGGGCTTAAGGGAAGTTTTTTTCTCCTCCACGAACGTAGTGAGTGAGAGCTGAGAAAAAAATTTGGGAGAGCGAAGTGCAACGAGCGAACCCTTTAAGCCCTGTTAAATGAGGGTGAGCGAAGCGAAAGGCTGCAAGCCGTCCCCGAGGATTTGCGAAGCAAACCGCAGAGTTAAGAACTTGCCCGAAACAATTATAAATATAAAAGAACTTTTGCTTTGTATGGAAGAAAAAAAGAAAAAAGTTGGTGTTGGATTTGGTGTAATGATTCTAAAAGACAATAAAGTATTACTTGGTAAACGCCACGAAGATCCTGAAAAAGCATCAAGTTTATTGAATGGTGCAGGAACATGGACTATGCCTGGAGGCAAATTACATTTTGGAGAAACATTTGAAGAAGGTGCAAAAAGAGAAACTATGGAAGAAACCGGAATCAAATTAAAAAATGTTGATGTAATTTGCGTTAATAATGATATGGTTGAGACTGCACATTTTATCACAATAGGATTATTTTCTGATGCTTTTGAAGGAGAACCTCAGGTATTAGAACCTGATGAGATTACTGAGTGGCGTTGGTTTGATTTAAACGAATTACCAAATCCAATTTATTTTCCAAGTGCAAAAGTTCTTGAAAACTATAAAGCAAAAAAGTTCTATGTATCTAAATAGGGCAAGTTCTTAATTTCATTTAACATTGGGTTTAGATGAACTGTTTTTGCGTAGCAAAAAAGTTTCGGAGACGACGAGTTGCAAACGAGGAGTTTCTAAACCCTGTTAAATCGCCCGACGACTGAAAGGAGGAGAGTGCAACGAGGTTTAGGTTTTTCAATAGCTTTTTCGTGTCTTATTTTCGTGTTATACGAAAAAGGGCAGGAAGAAGATGCAGCAAAACTTCGTACAATACGAAGACAAGTTCTGGGGGATGCAACTTGATGCTTTTTTGAAATAAAAAGCTGTTGTCGCTGATGCTATCCCTTAGCGTGGCTATGAAAAATCCGATTTAACATCAGGATTTAGAGAAGTTTCTGGAGCGAAGCGGAAGAAATTTGGGTGGAAGAAACTGCAAGTTTCTGAAACCTCTAAATCCTTGTTAGTTGCGTCACGAAGTGACCGAGGGATAACTGCAAGTGGTTTTTTGCGAAGCAAAAAAATACCGAAGAGTATTTTTCTGGGGGCGTACAATCAATTATCTAGTAATGATTAATTGTTCCATTTCTTCAAGCATCTCTTTTATTTCCGGTTTTTCAAAATGTTTTCTTGCAGGGTCCAATATTTCAATTATTGCTTCTGCAACTCCATTTTTTAAATCCATAGGATGTAGTTTTTTTTCAATAAAGTCTTTTTCTAAATCCTCATAGCTATTGTAATCTAAGTTTCCTCCAAACTTATCAGGTCTTTCAACATGAAGATTTCCTTTTATTGGAAAGACTAAACTTTTAGACCAATCAAGAACAGGATTAAATTCTGCTTCACCTTCAGGACAAAATGCTTTCTTCATTTTTCTTCTAATTTCTTCAGGAGAATCGTGAATGAAAACACAAGTATCTGGTTTAGATTTACTCATTTTTAGTGTAGACCAAAGTTCTTGCATTCTTTCTTTTGGAAGTGGCCATTCAGGAGGTTGACCTAGGCCTAAAATTAAATGATGATGAACTGCTGAAGGTTTAATCACATTTCCATTAATATCTTTTAATGGTTTAAAAGATAATTTTTCTGCAACATCTCTTCCAATAACTTGTGCTTTTCTTTGGTCTAAACCTGCTTGTGGCATGTTTATACCTTGAACAAAAATGTCTGCCACTTGCATTGGTGGATAAATGAGTTTAGCAAAATCAACTTTGCCTCCTTCTTTTCTACCCATTATAGTAATACTTCTTTCAACTCTTGATAAACTTGTATTTTTACTAACATCAATCATAGTTAACCAAAAGTCATCGTTATTGTGATATAAATCTGAACCTAAAACAAATTTAATTTTTTCAGGATCTCCACCAACGCATTTCAAACTTGCTTTTAATCCTTCTTCGAAATATCTAACTGCCACTTTTTGGATGACTTTTATATCTCCACCAAGTTTATCATTAATCCAACTATGCCAGTCTGCAAGAAAAACCGAACAGTTTACTCCTGCATCAATAAAGTCTTTAACTTTTGACATACACATTAAACCAGTACCTAGATGAATTTTCCCAGATATTTCAAATCCTATGTAATGGTTGATTGGTGTTCCACTTTCAATAAGTGTTTTAAGACTTTCTTCAGTTAAAATTTCTTCCGTATTTCTTTTGATTAGTTTTAGTTTTTCATCAGTATTCATTTTGAACCTCCTGTGAGAATTTTGAATGATTGTGAATGCAATTAATAATAGTGATAACTATAAGAATTAAGATACAATTTTGAAAAAACTTTGCTTTTCGCATTCATAATTTTAAAGAGATGCTTGAAGTTTATAAGTTTTACGCCCCTTAGCCCCCAGAAAAATATTGCAACTAACATCTATTAGATGAATGAGTTTTTCGTTTAATTCGGAGGTTTTGCGGTTTATTGAAAGTTAAGTATTTATTAATGTTTGATTTGAAAGGTTTATGGTTGGAGAATTTAAGGTTTGGGAGGATTTGGAGGCTTTGATTGTTGAAAAATTAGTTTTGAAAGGATATAGTGTTAAGACAAGGAAAGCATATTTGTATCATATTAAGGATTTTTTGGAATACTTTGGTTTTGTTTCTCCTAATAATTTTGGGGGGTATGGTGTTATGAAGAAAAGGTACTTGCTTTATCTTATTAATAGGGGTTTGGCTTCTGAATCTGTTCGTCTTGCTAGTGCTAGTATTGATTTTTATTTGAAAAATGTTGCATTTGTTGATGTTGAAAAAATTGATATTCCTAAGCGTAAAAAAAGTTTGCCTTTGGTTTTGTCTAAAAATGATATTAGGTTGTTGATAAATTCTTTGAATAATATTAAGCATCAGTTAATCATTGAGATTTTATATTCTTCTGGTTTGCGTGTTGGGGAATTGATTAATTTGAAATTTGAGCATGTTGATTTTAAGAAGGGTTTGATTCGTGTTGTTTGGGGCAAGGGTGGTAAGGATAGGTTTACAATTGTTAGTTCTAAAACTTTAAGGAGGCTTAAATTGTTTGGTAAAAAATTTGATTTGAAGGGGTTGGTGTTTAGGGGTAGGAAAGGAAAATATTCTGTTAAGGGTGTTCAGCTTGTTTTGGAAAAAGCGGCTAAGTTGGCGGGTTTGAACAAAAGAGTCACGCCTCATATGTTAAGGCATAGTTTTGCTACGCATCTTTTAGAGTCGGGTGTTGATTTGAGGAAGATTCAAATGATGCTTGGTCATTCTTCTTTGAGTACTACTCAGATTTATGTGCATGTTGCTTCCTTAGAAATTGAGAAGATTAGGAATCCTTTGGATTGAAATGTTTTTTTAGTGGTTGTTTAATTCATTTCTCCTGCGTCGTATCTAAGGATTGCTACAAATCCTCCCATGTCTTTTATTTGGGTTCCTTCTCTTGTTTCTGTGCTTACGATTTCTACGTTTGTTCCCATTTGGTCTGCTTCTTTTATGAATTCTTCTGTTGTTTCTTCGTCTATTATTTCTGATATTATCATTATGTCTACTGCGCCCATTTTTATTAGTCTCATGCAGTCATCTTTTCCATATGTTGTCATTCCGGGTGTTTTTGAAAGCAAGTTGAAAAATTTTTGTATTAGTCTTTTTTCTTCTACTACTGATTCTTCTGATAAGACATTTTCTGATTTTTCTAGTAGTTCTTGCAGGCCGAATTCGTCAGTGTATGAGAGGTCTTGTATTGTTATTATTTTGTCTTTTAGCGCTTGTGTTAGGAAGTTTCCTTCTGCAAATTCGTATTTTGTTGGGCCTGGTCCTCCTAGTAGTATTCCTTGCAGTCCTTCCATTTCAAAGAATTGATCTTTCATCATTTCTGCTATTTTGTTGTAGAATTCTTTTGCTGCTAGTTCTCTGTTTCTTGCGAATCTTGCAGCGGATTGTCCTCCTGCTCTGAATTTTCCAGGTACCATGCTTTCTGTTGAGGATAGGGGGATGATTGTTTTTCCTTTTAGTAGTGCTATTGTTGCTTCTCTTCTATCCATTGCTACTAGGCCGTAGAATTCTTTGTCTGTTAGCATGTCTTTTAATGGTTCTAAGACGAATTCTTTGTCGCAGCGGTATAGTCTTTGGTTTAAGGGCAAGGGGGGTTCTATGCTCCATACTTGGAAGTCTTGTTTTCCTTCATTTTCTGATACGTTTCCTGCAAATATTGCTAGGCCGTGGCCTGGCGTTTTTGGAAATAATTTTAGGTGTTGTATTATTTTTTCTAGTGCACCTATTACGTTATCTCTGGTTTGTTTGCTTTTTATGTTTGTGGCTGTTCCTTGTTCTTCTGATATGTGTGTTGTTATTTTGTTTAGGTCGTAGCCTTCTGGTATGTATACAGATACGAGCTCTGTTCCTCTTCCTCTTCTTCCTTCTAGTTCTTTGAGGAATTTTTTTAGTTTGTATTTCTCTTTTTCGTTAATTTTTTCGGCTTTAGTCATATTATGTTTGGAAAGAATTGGGATTTATAAATCTGGTTGTTTGTTGTGTTGTTTTTTTGTATTTTTTTGTGGTTTTTGTGTTGTGGTTTTTGTATTTTTTTAGTTGTTTTGGTTTTTGTGTGTGTGGATTTTTTTGGTGGGACTGGAAGAGTAATTTTCATCATTCTAGTTTTTTAAGAAGTTTTGTTATGTTTTTTGCAGTGTTGTCCCAGTTGAATATTTGCGTTACTGTGGTTCTTCCTTTGTTTCCTATTTTTTTGGCTAGGTCTTTGTTGTCGATTAGTAGTTGCATTATTTTGTATAAGTCGTAGCTGTCTTTTTGTTTTATTAGGAATCCGTTTTTGTTTTTTTGTATGTAGTCTTTTATGAAGCCTACTGCTGTGCTTATTACAGGGGTTCCTGATGACATTGCTTCTATTGTTGATAGGCTTGTTGTTTCTGTTAGGCTTGTTGTAACATATATGTCTATTAGGTTTAGGTATTTTTCTGGTTCGTTTGTTCTTTCTATTAGTATTGTATTTTTTGTTTGTCTTATTTTTTGTTTGATTCTTTCAAGCCCATCTCCTATGATTATTAGTTTGACTTTTTCATTGTTTTTTTGAAGCCAGTTGAATGCTCTTAGTAGTGTTAATAGGTCTTTTTCTTCTGCTATTCTTCCATGGTTTCCTATTAATGTGTAGTTTTCTGGGTTTATTTGTTTTTTTATGTCTTCTATTTCGTTTTGTTCTTTTTCTGTTCGTTCTTTTAGTGGTTTGAATTGTTGTGAGTTTACGCCTAGGTGCACTACTTCTTTGTGCGTTCTTATGTTTTGCCAACTTAGGGTTTCTTTTGTTCCTTCGCTTGGTACTATTAGCAAGTCTATTTTATTGTATATTATTTTTGTGTAGATTTTCATTAGGGGGTATAAGAATTTTTTTAGTAGGATGTTTTTTGTTGCAAGGGGTGCTAGTTCCCATTCTATGCTGTGGGTGTATGCCGCTATTGGTTTTTTTTGTTTTTTTGCTTGTAGTATTGTTGGCAGGCCTATTGGGCCTATTGTTTGTGTGAATATTATGTCGTTTTTTTTAACTTCTTTTTTTATTGTTTTTATGTCTAATTTTGCTGCTTGGTAGTCTCCGTATTTTATTTTGGAGAGTGGTATTCTTATGTGTTTTATTTCTTTGTGGTTTGTGTTTCCAAAGTCAGGGCTTATTATTGTTATGTCATATTTGTTTTTTATTCGGGGTATTATCTCGTTTAGGAATCTTGCTATTCCGTCCCATCTTGGTAAATAATTATCTGTTGCGACGAGGAGTTTTTTCTTTTTGGTTTCTTTTTCCATTTTTTTGAAGTGTTTTTCTTTGTTTTTTTTTGTGCCAAAAACCATTGTTTCTGTGCATTTAGGGGGGGTGATACACAAAAATCAAAACTGATTTTTGTGTGCAAGAAACTTTTAGTTTCTTAGCAGACTCGGAGCAGCGATTTTCATTATTTTATTTTGTAAAATATTTCGGCTAGTTTTTTCTTGTATATTAGTCCTGCTATGAATGCTCTTACGTATACTCCTAAGTATAGTAGGTTTACTTCGTATGTGTGTGAAAATATGTTTATTTGGCTTTTGAATGCGTGTAGTGCTTTTATTTTTGCTTTGAATTGTGTTGTTATGTCTATTACTAGTACTGGGGTTTTTCTTTTTTTTAGGTTCCATAGTTGTGATATTTCAAAGCTGTATATTTCGATGTTTTTTTGTGTTTTTTTTGGTAGTTCGTTGTATGCGTCTAGTACTGTTTGGTATACTGCTCTGTGGTCTGGGTGTATGTCGTCTTGTGAGTGTGTGAATATTTTTTCTGGTTTTAGTTCGTTTATTTTTTGTTTTATTAGTTTGTGGGTTTGTTTTGTTTTTGTTTCGTTTTTTATTTGTCCGTCTGTGTGGTCGTAGAATGTTATTCCTTTGCCGCCTATTATGTTTTCTGCTTCTTCGCTTTCTTTTATTCTCATTTCTTTTACGTAGTCTTTTTTTAAGTGGAAGTGGCTTAGTTCACCGTAAGAAAATATTATTGTGTGCGCTTCGTATCCTTTTTCGTTGTATTTTTTTATGGTTCCTCCCGCTCCAAGTATTTGGTCGTCAGAGTGCGCACATATTATTAGGATTGTTTTCTTTTTTTGTGTTTCTTTTGGTTTTTTTTGTGGTTTTGTCATTTTTTTATTTGTTTTTGATGTTGTTGTTTATATTTTTTTATGCTCGGGGTTGTTTTTTGTGTTTGTTTTTGTGTTGAGGCGTAGTTTTCTAGAATTTTTTGTTGTGTTCTTGTTTTTTTTGTGTTTTTTAGTTTGATTGTTAGTTGGTTTGTTATAATAATCAAAATTTTTATATACTTGTGATTTTTCTTTTTTTTTAGTTTAGGTTAGTGCACTGGTAGTCTAATGGTAGGATAGCGGCCTTCCAAGCCGTTGGTCCGGGTTCAAATCCCGGCCGGTGCATTTTATTTTTCTTTTTGCAAGGATTAAATTTCTTTGGGTTGTGTTTAGCTGTTTGTTAGCTGTTTGTTAGCTGTTTGTTTGTGGTTTGTTTGTTGTTTTTTAGTGGTTTGTTGTTTGTTAGCTGTTTTTTAGTGGTTTGTTGTTTTTTAGTGATTTTTTGATAGTTGGTGCGAGTTGTTGTTCATGTCTTTGTTAGGTGTTTGTTGTGTTTTTTTTTCGAAGTATTTTTATATTCTATTGTTTATGTGGTTTTGTATGGTAACTAAAAAAAAGAATAAAAAAGTTAAAAGTTCAGTTAGTAGTAAAGAAGGTGCAAAAACTTGTCCTAGTGAAGCAATGGCAATTCTTGGTTTGGTTTTGAATATTCTTATTTTGCCAGGTCTTGGTTCTTTGATTAATAATAGGATTAGGGAAGGTATTTGGCAAATTGTGTTGGTTATAGGTGGTTTGATTATTGGTATTGGTTTGACTTTGACATTAGTTGGGGCTATTATTGGAATACCTATTTTGGTTGGCGCGCCTTTAGCAGGTTGGATTTGGGGCATCTTTACTGGTGTTAACTTAGTGCAAGAAGCTACAAAATAATTTCACAAAATAATTTATTTTTTTTGAATTTTTTTTGGTTTCTTTTTTTGGTTTCTTTTTTTGTTTTGCTCTTTTTGGTTTCTTTTGTTTTGCTCTTTTTGTTTTTGGTTCTTTGTGTGTGTTAAGTTTTTTATGAGTTCCTTTTTTTTGTTTTTTTTGTTTTGATTTTTTCGTTTTTTTCTTGTTTTATTTTATGTTCGAAAGCTTTATAAATACCTTAGATTTCCCATATTTCACGTCGTTTAGACGCATCACCTCCAATTCTGCGACTGTGTCGCCCTTTGGGTGCTCAGGAGAATTAGCAAAGTATATTCATCGTATCTGATGCTTGCATCAGGTATGCGCAAAAGAACTGATTAACAGTAAATTTTTTTGGTTCATACGAAAAGCTATTATGGTGTAATAGTATTAATGTATGACCCGTAACCTTGCTAATTGACGATTTCTTAAAGAAGAAAGTCTGAATATTAAATAAAATATAATGCGATCGTATAAACGTAATACAGGATTGTTTGAATACCCGTTGATCCTGCGGGAGATTGCTGCTATTGGGATTCGACTAAGCCATGCAAGTATCCTAGTAATAGGTGCGAAAGGCTCAGTAACACGTCGCTAATCTGCCCTAAGGTCAGGGATACCTACGGGAAACTGTGGTTAATACCTGATAAGGAATGTATACTGGAATGTTTCATTCTCTAAATTCGGGCCTTAGGATGAGGCGGCGGCCGATTAGGCTGTTGGCGGTGTAAAGGACCACCAAACCAAAGATCGGTACGGGCCATGAGAGTGGTAGCCCGGAGAGGGACACTGAGATACTGGTCCCAGCCCTACGGGGTGCAGCAGGCGCGAAACCTCTACAATGCACGCAAGTGTGATAGGGGGATCCCAAGTGCTCAAGCACTGCTTGGGCTTTTGCTAAGTGTAAATAGCTTGGCGAATAAGTGGTGGGAAAGACCGGTGCCAGCCGCCGCGGTAACACCGGCGCCACGAGTGGCAATCGCGTTTATTGGGCCTAAAGCGTCCGTAGCAGGTTCTGTAAATCTCTTGTGAAATTGCTCCGCTTAACGGAACAGTGTGCAGGAGACACTACAGGGCTAGAGACTGGGAAGGGTCAGAGGTATTCCTGAGGGAGCGGTAAAATGCTATAATCTCAGGAGGACCGCCTGTGGCGAAGGCGTCTGACTAGAACGGATCTGACTGTGAGGGACGAAAGCCAGGGGAGCAAACCGGATTAGATACCCGAGTAGTCCTGGCTGTAAACGCTGTGAGCTAGGTGTCGCGTATTCTACGGGAATGCGCGGTGTCGAAAGGAAGCTAATAAGCTCACCGCCTGGGAAGTACGGTCGCAAGACTGAAACTTTAAGGAATTGGCGGGGGCGCACCACAAGGGGTGC